>NZ_AWQP01000034.1:0-57593 GCF_000972175.1 Pseudomonas syringae pv. coryli str. NCPPB 4273
GAGTACTACCTCCACTACCCCGACTTCGCCTCTTCCTTTTTCAAAGGCATCGCCATCGCCGTGATCATGCTGTTCGTATTCGTAGCCATACTCACCGGCTCGCTGCTCTTCCTGATCGGCCCCGTGGCCATGGCATTCATCGCAGCCATCAAGCTACTCAACTGGGAAAACCCCATCCACCGCGAACAAAGCCTGCCATGGGGCGAGTACAACTTCGTCACTGTCGACCGCAAACGCTTGATGATCGTCACTCACCGCACCGACATCACGCTTGGCTTCGAGGCCCGCTTCCAGCACGAGGTGCTGTTCAATAAATACCTCGCGTTTCTCCGTGGCGCGCTCCCTCCAACGGCCGAGTTCACTGAAAGGGCCTGGAAGTGGTAGCCCTCATTACCGGTCTCAATAAGCACTCCCCGTAGGCCGCACCACAATCTCGCTCACATCCACCCCATCCGGCTGCTCGATCGCGTAAACAAGCGCCCTTGCAATGGCGTCCGGCTCCAACGCAACCTTTCGAAACGCTTTCATAGCGTCCCGCGCAGTCTCGTCGGAGATCGAGTCGGCCAGTTCTGATTCGACCACGCCGGGGCAGACGACGGTGACGCGGATTTTGTCGGTTTCCTGCCGAAGGCCATCGGAGATGGCGCGAACAGCGAATTTGGTGGCGCAGTACACTGCGGCGGTCGGGGAAACGGCGAGGCCGCCGATGGACGAGATGTTGATGATCTGGCCGTGCCCTTGCGCTTGCATGCTCGGCAGCACGGCGGCGATGCCGTGCAGTACGCCGCGCACGTTGACGTCGAGCATCTGGTTCCACTCTGCGATGTTCAGCGCGGCGAGCGGCGACAGGGGCATGACGCCGGCGTTGTTGATGATCACGTCGATCTTGCCGAACGCGTGTTTGGCGAAGTCGGCAAAGGCTTGCATGTCGAGCGCATCGGTCACGTCCAGCGCGCGGAAGCGTGCCGAGCCGCCCTGCGCTTCGATGTCTGCCGCCAGCGTCTGCAGACGCTCGATGCGCCGAGCGCCCAGCACCACGTGTGCGCCCTTGGCGGCGATGAGTCGGGCGGCAGCTTCGCCAATGCCGCTGCTGGCACCTGTGATCAGTACAACCTTGCCTTGAATGTTCGACATGACTGGCTTTCCTCGTGAAGTCATCGGTGGCTCAGCTTCAGCGCGCGGCTCAAACTGATTGCGATGGCCATGCTACGAGTCGCTCATCACTGCGCGCATGCCGATACCTGCGCGACACTTGCCTATTCCTGTCTGTGGGTCTGCCGCACGCTGAATCGCTGCACAATGGCCGCTATGATGGAGTTCGATGCAAAGGAAAGGCATACAGCAACACTGATTTGGGACGGGGTTCTTCATGGATACACCTAATGCTGCGAGCGCTCCGGGCACCGATGTTTGCCGGGCTGAAATCATCCAGTTACTGACGCAGCGCTTTGCGGCACCCGGTGTTTATGAAACCGCTATTGCGCCGCTGCACGTTATCCGCTGCGATGCGCCGTCCGAGCTGATTCATGCGCTGCATCGGCCAGCCCTTTGCGTGATCGTTCAAGGTCGCAAGCAGGTTGAGCTGGGCGATGAACAGTATGTGTACGACCCGCTCAGCTATCTGGTCGTCGCGGTGACTGTGCCGGTCGCCGGGCGCGTGCTGGAAGCGAGTGGCGAGGCGCCCTATCTGTGCATTCGTCTGGATTTCGAGCCTGCGCACATTGCCCAGCTCATTGCGGAAGCGCCATTGAACGGTGTTCCGGACGAGCCGCAGCGGGGCCTGTTTCTTGAGCCGATGGACCAGCCATTGCTTGAGACGGTGTTGCGGCTGGTGCGCCTGCTCGACACGCCTCGCGACATCGGCATGCTCGCGCCCCTTGCACTTCGGGAGCTCTACTACCGGCTGCTGCGCGGCAACAATGGGCGGCGACTCTACGAAATCGCGGTCGGGGATTCGCAGACGCATCGCGTTACGCGGGCGGTCGACTGGCTGAACAGTCATTACACCGAGCCGCTGCGCATCGACGAACTGGCACGTCTGGCCAACCTGGGCAATTCGACGCTGCACCACCGATTCAAGGCGCTGACCGCCATGAGCCCGTTGCAGTATCAGAAAAAGCTGCGCCTGCAAGAAGCTCGACGGCTGATCATCAATGAAGGTCTGGACGCCTCCAGCGCCTGCTATCGCGTCGGCTATGAAAGCCCTTCGCAGTTCAGCAGGGAGTACAGCCGCCAGTTTGGCTGCCCGCCCTCGACAGATCTCAGCCGAGTGCGGCAGATTGGCTGACCTCCCGGTCTGATATCAGCGTCCGGGCGCGGCCAACCGCGCATATTGGTCCTGACTGATCCACCCGGTGAACGAGCGATCATCGGCATTGATGAACTCGACCTGAGCCGCGCCATCCTTGAATGCCAGAACCCCGACAACATCATCCTTGACGATATAGGCGCCTCGGGTGGCTTTGGCATTCGGTGTTTTTTGCAGCCAGGCCTTGTCCGCCGTGACGGTCACCAGACCGACCCACTGCTTGCTGGCGGTCCGGGTCAGATCCATGCCGGTGGCGATGTCCGGCGCCATCACGTTCATGCAGCCGGGGTGCTGCCGGCCTTGCTCGATCGTCAGCACCACGCCATCAGCCGAGGCCTTTAGTGTTCCTGGGTAGACGTCATCCAGCCAGGACGACACCGCTGCGCCCTTCCCGGCCTCGACCTGGCCTTGCAGATAGAACGCACAGCTGAATGCCTCGCCGCGCGTCTCCGAGTAATAACCCTCGACCTGATGCTCGGGCGTCACGGCCAGCATCAACTGCTCGTACTTGCCGGAATGCAGTGCCGTGTCCTGAGCGAAAGCCGAAGTGCCGACAAACAACCACAGGGTTGCGGCCAGGGAGCAGTGAGTAAGGGGACGTTTGTCAGTCATGCTTCCATCCATAGAACGTTCGAATAGCCGGGAGGAATGGCCAGTCCATGACTGGCGCGCCGAGACGTTAGCGTATTTCGGCGCGCAACTGTATCACTGAAATCCGGGGCGATTCATGGCTGCGACGCGAAGGCCAGTACACGTTTGAGCATCTCGTCACAGGCGTCAAGTTGCGCGACGCTGATGAACTCGTCCGGCTTGTGCCCCTGTTCCATGCTGCCCGGCCCGCAGACCACAGCCGGAATGCCTGACTGATCGAACAATCCACCTTCGGTTCCGAACGCCACCGTGCCGAAAGTCCGGGAGCCACAGAATCCGGCAATCAATTCCGCCGCCTGGCTGTGCAGGGGAATATCCAGCCCCGGATAGCTCGACAGTTCAGTGAAGCGAATCTCGCTCCGGGCACTGACCGCCTGCATGACCGGCAACAGTTTTTGCTCGGCGTAGGCGTGCATCGCAGCGACGATCTGCTGCGGATCCAGGGTCGGGAGCGCACGCACTTCGAAATCGAAACGGCACTGCTCGGGCACGATGTTCAAGGCCGTGCCGCCGCTGATCACGCCAGTCTGAATGGTCGAAAACGGCGGATCGAAACGCTCGTCAAGGGCATCAGTTGCCCTTAACGCCTCGCCCAGGCGACCCAGTTCACCGATCAACTGCGCCGCATACTCAATGGCGTTGACGCCGCTGGGCGCGTGGGCCGAATGGCAGGCGGCACCCTGTACATCGCAGCGCACCGCGACCTTGCCCTTGTGGCCGAGCACCGGCTGCAACTCCGTCGGCTCGCCGATCACACACAGCATCGGCTTCACCGGCCGCGCCCGCAGCGATGCCAATAACGAGCGTACGCCCAGGCAACCCACCTCCTCGTCGTAGGACAGCGCGATATGCACCGGCATGTGCAGCGATGCCTGGGTCAGCGCCGGGACCAGCGCCAGCACGCAGGCAATGTAGCCTTTCATGTCCGCAGTGCCACGGCCGTAGAGTTTGCCATCCGCTTCGCTCAGTTCGAACGGCGGGAACGTCCATGGCTGGCCGTCGACCGGCACCACGTCGGTGTGACCGGACAACACGATGCCTGGCACGTCAGCCGGGCCGATGGTGGCGAACAGATTGGCCTTGGTTTTCTGCGCGTTGTAGATCAACTCGCAGGAGACGCCGAAGCGTTCAAGGTATTCACCCACAAAGTCGATCAGGGCCAGATTCGATTCGCGACTGGTGGTGTCGAAGGCCACCAGCCGCGCCAACAGCTCGCGGCTGGAGCTCATCGCTCGTCTCCGGGCACGCCGTAGCCTGGTGCGCCAGCCGGGTTCAGGGCGCGGTCGAGGTAATCCTGCATCTGTGGCTGATAGGCCTGCCAAAGACTTTTCAGCTCGCCTAGCGGGTCGTGCTCGGCCCAGTCGACGCGCAGATCGACGATGGGCCAGGACTGCTCGCCCACGACTTTCAGCGCCGCCGAATGGACCGGCCCCGCTTCGCCGCCTGCTGCCAGACCGGCCTGCATCGCCTGTAACAAGCGCTCTGCCAGGTGCCCGGTTGCCTGCTCGAAACACTGAATCATCGCGTCGATGACCGTCGGGCTCGACAGCATGTTGCCAGCCACCACGCATTGATCGCCGCTGCCCGCGTTGTTGATGCCCAGTGTTTCGCTGCCGCTGAAATGCGCGACTCGCCCCTGATGATCAATCGCCGTGATCTGCCGATACTCGCTGAACGGGCTGACGTTCATGACCTGGTCCAGCGCCTGAGAGGCAGACATGCCCTGCTCCATCAGGTCCAGCGTCTGCGGTCCCAGGGCCGGCAGTGTGATGTTCTGCGACGACACCGCGCCGACACCCGCACGCAGCCAGGGGCAACGTGCGCCTACGGCAATGCTCGATGAGCTGATGGCAATGCCCAGCTGGCCGGTTTTGGCACAGCGGGCGGCAATGGAAAAAGTCATGGGCAACAGTCCTTATTCAGGGATCACGGCGATCACGTCGATTTCCATCAGCCATTGCGGCTGCCCCAGCGCCGACACCACCAGCCCGGTGGAAATCGGGAACACGCCTTTCAGCCACTTGCCCACTTCGTGATAGACCGGCTCGCGGTAGCGCGGGTCGGTGATGTAAGTGGTGGTCTTGACGATGTGCGACAGGTCACTGCCCGCCTCTTCGAGCAATTGCTTGACGTTTTTCATCGCCTGCTGCGCCTGTGCAGCCGGGTCACCCAGGCCGACCAGATTGCCGTCGAAATCGGTGCCGACCTGGCCCCTGACGTACACGGTATTGCCCGCGCGCACCGCCTGACACAGGTCGTTGTTGAGGCTTTGATTGGGGTAGGTGTCCTTGGTGTTGAACATGCGGATACGAGTATGAGTCGGCGTAGTCATGGGTAACTCCTGTGGGCATTGAGCGCGATGATCAACCGCTGACGTTGCGCAACGGCACGACGGGAGTCGCACGTTTGCCGGCGTCATAGGAACGGTATTTGTGCTGCGTGGCGATCTGATCGGCGACGTGTTTGGCGTCGTGCCATACGCCCCAGATAAACGCGGAGCCGCGGCGTGACAGCCATGGCAGGCCGACGAAGTACAGGCCTTGCTCGCAGGACACGCCACGCTGGTGACGAGGTTTGCCTTTGCTGTCGAAGGCATCGACCTGCAGCCAGCTGTAATCCAGGGCATAACCGGTGGCCCAGATGATCGACGTGACGCCTGACTCGATCAGGTCCAGCTCACTGAGCGGATGGGTGATGCACGGCGCATCCGCCACGCGTTCACGGGCCGACGGCTCCAGCGGCAGGTCCAGGCCGTTGCGTGCGGCGTAAGCATCAGCGGCATCGAGCAGCGAAAGATAATTCGCGTCGCCACTGTCGAGGTTGCTCACCAGATCGTTCTGGAAGTGCACCTTGTTGCCGACGAAGCTTTCGGTCAGGCCTACGAGGTTCATTCCGGCCTGAGCCAGCCGGCGGAAGTCGACCGTGTAGCCGCCCCTTGCACCACTGACCGCAATGGTCACGTGCTCCTTGCCGGGCTGCATGGTTTCGCTGTCCCACAACCCCAGCACACCCATCCACCAGCAGAAATCCCGGCCGCGATAGGCGCGCGGCGGACGGTCGTGAGGGCCGACCGACAAGTACACTTTGCGACCCGAGAGCAGCAGCTCCTCGGCGATCTGCACACCCGAGGAACCAGCGCCGACCACCAGTACGCCGCCCTCAGGCAGTTGTTGCGGATTGAAATAGTGCGCCGAGTGGATCTGATGAAGCGCCTCGTTAACCGGCGCAATCGGCGGGATGACCGGCTTCTGGAACGGCCCTGTCGCCGAGACCAGATGATTGACCACATAGGTGCCGGCACTGGTTTCGACGGTAAAGCCTGCACGCCCGGTGTTGCGGGTAACGCGCTTGACCTCGACGCCGGTCTTGATCGGCGCGTTGAATGTGCGGGCATAGCGCTCGAAGTACTCGGCCACCTGCTCCTTGCCCGCGAACCCGTCCTGATCCATGGCGAATTCAAGGCCGGGAAACCGGTCATGCCAGGCCGGACCGTTGGCCACCAGCGAGTCCCAGCGGCCACTGCGCCATGCCTCGGCAACGCGGTTTTTTTCAAGCACCAGGTGCTCGATGCCAAGACGGCTCAGGTGTTCGCTGGTGGCCACTCCGGCCTGCCCTGCACCTACGACGAGCGTATCGATTTCTATGATTTTTTCTGTCATCTCGGCATCCCTCGACAGGTGATTTACGGCGTGTTGACGTAAGAAAAATGGATGAAACCTCGACGCGCGGGCGCAAAAAGCCCTACGCCATCCGCAGACGCGCATCCAGTCAGTAGCAGGGGCGATCAGTCGACCAAAGAGGGGTCAGCCTGAATCATCAGCAGTTTCATTTCCTCGAAGTGCTGACGAGAGAAATCCGTAATCTTCTGCCAGTCACGGGCGGTCTTCTCGGCGACATCGTCCGCCAGCACCTTGAGCGGCTGGCCGGTGGACCAGGCCGTCACCAGAATCTGGCAGGCGCGCTCCAGGGTCCAGATGTCATCGAAGGCTTCGCCAACGGTCGGCGCGGTCACGATCACGCCGTGGTTGCCCATCAACAAGCGGCTCTTGTCCTCCAGCAAACTGGCCAGTCGAGCGCCCTCGGCGGTCGTGTCGGCCATGCCGCCGTAAAGCTCGTCCACCGCGATGCGGTTGAAGTAGCGCGCAGTGTTCTGATCGATGGGCGGAATATGCGGCTTGGCCAGGCACGCCACGGCTGTGGTGTAGACCGGGTGCAAGTGCAGCACCACGCGCGCATCGGGCAAACGCTGGTGGACCTGGCCGTGAATGGACCATGCCGTCGCATCGACATCGGGGCGATGCGCCGCGTCGGCATCATCGGCGTCGAGCAGCAACAGATCGCTGGCACGTACGCGTGAAAAATGTTTCCACTTCGGGTTGAGCAAAAACTGTTTGCCATCCGCCGAAATGGCCGCGCTGAAGTGGTTGGCGACCGCTTCATGCATACCCAGATGGGCGATGATGCGAAACGTCGCGGCCAGGTCTATGCGCGTCTGCTCTTCGAAATTAAGGGCCATGCTAATTGCTCTCCGGTCGAGCGTGCCTGCCGAACCTGCCAGGCACGTCCTTTGGTGGTCAGGGCTTGGGCATCAGGGCGGCGATGTCATCGGCGGTCGGTGCCTGGAACTTGTACTTCTCCAACAGCGCGGCGTATTCCGGGGTCTTGCTGTACTTCTCAAGACCGTCTTCCAGGGCCTTGCGGACCTCATCGTTGCCCTTCTTCACGCCAAAGCCGTTGAGCACCGGGTAGATCAGGGTTTCGGAAGAAATCACCACCCGGCTACCCAGCTTTTCGACCACGCCGCGTGCGACGGCTGCGTCAGTGATCTGCGCTTCGACGGCATGGGCCAGCATGGCCTGAGTGGTCTGTGGGTCGGTGCCGTACTCGCTGATGGCGATCGGTTGCAGGCCATTCTTCACGCAGTAGTCGGTCGAGAGTTTCTGCAGTTGTTGCAGCCATGAAGTGGCCGCCATGGAGCCGATCTTGTGGCCACAGAAGTCCTCTGGCGTCTTGGGCTGATAGTCGCTGCCCTTGACCGACAGAATCGCCTCGCCGCTTTTCAGGTAAGGAATCATGTCGATGACTTTCAGGCGGTCGGCGGTGATGTACATCGACGAGTTGGTGATGTCGAAACGTCCGCCCTGCAGCCCGCCGATCAGATTGGGAAAGCGCGTGTCGATGTTCTCGGCCTTGAGCCCCATGACCTTTGCCAAGCCGTCGAGAAACTCGATGTCGAAACCGGCGGGACGGTTCTTGTCCATGTACTCATAGGGGAAGAACGTCATGTCCGAGCCGGCGATGATCTTGCCGGGCTGCTGGAAGGCCGAAGCGGCAGACGAGGACATGGCAACCACCGCGCCCAGCAAAGCCAGGGCTACGGGACGAACAATCAGAGCTGACAGCTTCATAGGTATTCCTCGGGGAGTCATGGAGATCAGGCAACGGCGGCGTCTTTTCCGGCTTGCTGCACGAAAAATGAAGCACCCTTGGGTTTCTGCGGCAGGCGTATGTGGTTCTCGGTGCTGCGTACCAGACCGCTCTCCTGGCCTGCGACCATCAACCCGGCATGCTCGCTGGGCAAAGGGTTCTCACCGAACGGCAACGCGTCTTCGGCGGCATAGACGCTGATGAACAGCGTGCGTGGAAACTCGGTTTCATTAGGGCTTGAAGCGTGCAGCAGGCGTGTGTGCATGAAGCACACCGAGCCCGACGGCCCATAGCAGGCGACCGGTTGCTGACAATGCTGTTCAACCACCGCATCTTCCACGGCACCGGTGAAACGCTCGTTCTGCCAATGCGACCAGAGCGCCTGCTTATGGCTGCCCGGCGCCACGTTCAGCGGGCCGTTTTCTGGGGTTACATCGCTGATCATCAGCAACGCGGTAACCAGGTCATCGTTGCTGTGCGGTGTGAAGAGAAAGTCCTGATGCCACTTCACCTGAGTCGCGGTGTGCGGCAGCTTGGAGTTGATCTTGCTGTGATGAAAACGGGTGCCGTTGCCGCCGATCAGCTGCGCCGCGATGGCTGCCATGCGTGACTGAAACGCCGCGTGCTGGTAAGCCGGCGAGATCTCCGTAGGCGAAGCCACGCGGCGCAGCGACGGATGATCCGGCCGATGATCGCTTTCGATGTCGAAGCGCGGACGCCCGTCCTGAGTCTGCCCCCAGGCCTGACTCTGACTGCGGCTGTCGTCGACCCACTGGTCGAAGTCCTGTTGCAGCGCTGCCACTTCATCGGCTGCCAGCACGCCCTCCACGACCAGAAAACCCTGCTCATGAAACTGGTCAATCTGCCATTGCTCGATCATGTTCTTCTCCTCTTCAACAAGGCCTCAGGCCAGTGAGACATCTTTAAGAAAGGCTTCAACGCGGGGGTGCTGGCCGTCGCGTAGCGCCTGGGGTTTGTCATCGCAGATCACGCGTCCCTTCTCCATAAAGACGATGCGGTCAGAGACCTTGAAAGCGAAGTTCATTTCATGGGTCACGATGACCATCGTGATGCCTTCCTGGGCCAGGGTTTCAATGACCTGCAACACCTCGTTGACCTTCTCCGGGTCGAGCGCCGAGGTGGGCTCGTCGAACAGCATGATTTGCGGGCGCATCATCAGGGCGCGAGCGATGGCGACACGTTGCTGCTGGCCCCCCGACAACTGATGCGGGTATTTCCAGGCGTGCTCCAGCATCCCGACCTTGTTCAGCAACTCGTAGGCCTGCTGCTTGAGTTCGGGTACCGGCGCCAGGCGGTGATAACGCGGGGCCAGCAGCAGGTTGTTGAGCACCGTCAGGTGCGGAAACAGGTTGAAGCTCTGAAACACCATGCCGATGTTCAGCCGGTAGGCGGCGTTCTCCACATAACGCGGCTTTTGCGCGCCCTGGCGAACCAGGTGGATGAACGGCTGGCCGTTGATCTTGATGTCGCCGTTGTCGATCTGCTCAAGACCATTGAGCAGCCGGATCAGCGTGGTTTTGCCCGAGCCTGATGGGCCGATCACCGACACCACCTCGCCGGAGTTGATCTGCAGGCTGACCGCACCGAGCACTTCGATGTCGTTGTACGCCTTGTGCAGTCGGGTCGCTTGCAGTGCCGGCCCTTCGAAGTCGATAACAGGACGAGCGACACCTGCCGATTTGCGACTGGCCAGCTCAAGCATTTCGGTGTCAGGGGTGCGGGTGACCTTGCGTTGCGTCACGTCCAGATGACGCTCCAGGCGCTTGAGCAGGAAATCGAATACGGTCACGACCAGCACGTAATAGAACGCCACGGCCGCCATGGTTTCCATCACCAGAAAGTTCTGCGAATACAGGCGCTGACCGACCATCAGGATCTCGGTCAGCGAGATCACTGAAACCAGTGAACTGAGTTTGACGATAGAGATGTATTCGTTGGTCAGCGACGGCAGCGCCACACGCAACGCCTGCGGTATCACGATCCGCCATTGCGTACCCACGAAGCGCAGGCCCAGTGCCCGGGCAGCTTCGGTCTGGCCCTTGGCGATGGACAGCAGGCCGCCGCGATGAATTTCCGCGACGTAGGCCGTTTCGCACATCACCATGGCAATCAGGCCGGCCCAGAACGGATTGGCCAGCACCGCCGAGGTAGCGGGCACTGCCTGTGGCAAGTTGTAGACAAAGATCAGCAGTACCAGTAACGGCAAACTGCGAAATAACCAGATATAGGCTTTGGCCGGCAAGTTGATCAGCGGCAAAGATGATTGTTTGGCCAGCGCAAGAACAAAACCCAGCACAATACTGATGACCCAGGTCAATACACTGAGTTGAATGACCGTCCAGGTGGCCATCCAGAACTCCGTATCGCTGAACAGGCCAAACATGTATTTCCAATCAAACGTCATTGTCGGCTCGCTCGGCAAATTGAATAGTGATGGGCGACGTCCTGTTGAAGTTGAAACGGGACGCTGTCCGTTTGCCCTTCTGAAGCCATCATGATTGATGCCAGGTCCGGCAGCCAAATAGTAAGTTTTGGCCCGCAGCATAGGAAAATCCTAAGCAGATAGGCCTGTATTCATCTTCAGGGCAGCAGCGCGTTAAAAAGGCTTAGTGATGCTTTAGTGTCACACCGAGTGGACTGCACACTTTTAGGGCGATTGAATAAAGACACCGCGATAATCGCTCGTAATAGGTGCGCCGCCTGCATTTGCGGGCTTGTCTGGCAAGCGTCTATTATTTAAGCGTGCTGCTGAATGACCATAGCCAGCGGCGCGCTCGACTAATCCCGCAAGACGCGAGCGCCTGGCACGCTCCTCGCTAAGCATAGGTAAAAGCTATTCAAGTGCAGCCGTCCGGCGTCTGCTTATTACGAGGTACCCCATGGCTCACTTCACCTTGAAACAGCTCAAGTATTTCGTGACAGCCGTCGAAATGGACAGCATTGCCGAGGCCTCGCGGCAGCTGCATATTTCACAGCCGTCTATTTCCGTTGCTATCAAGAACCTCGAAGAAGCCTTCAATCAGCCGCTGTTTGTGCGCCATCATGCGCAAGGTGTTTCGCTAACTTCCGGTGGCGGAAAAGTGTATGAGAAAGCCAAAGAGTTGCTGCGACTTTCCGAAGAGCTGGAACAAAACTCAAGAGCTGAAAACAAACACGTCTCCGGCACTATCGCCATTGGCTGCTTTGAGTCGGCCGCGCCACTTTACATGCCCAGGCTGGTGGCCGGTTTCAAGCGTTTATACCCGGACGTCACCATTCAGCTCTACGACGGCGAGCAACATGAACTGATGCACGGGCTGCACCGTGGGCGCTTCGATCTGGCGTTTCTGTACGACCTGGAACTGGGAACCACGATCAACAAGGAGGAATTGAATGCACCGCACAAGCCCTATGCGCTGCTGCCGGCAGCGCACCCTCTGGCCAGGAAAAAAACCGTGACCTTGCTGGAGCTGAGCCGCGAGCCGATGATCCTGCTCGACGCCGTGCCCAGCAGGACCTATTTCATCGATATCTTCACGGAAAAGGGTTATGCGCCGGTGGTCGCGTACAGCTCACCATCGATCGAAATGGTGCGCTGCATGGTCGGCCAGGGCCTGGGGTTTTCGGTACTGGTCACGCGCCCCAGAACCAATATGACCTACGACGGCGAGCTGCTGGCACAGCTCGATATCGAAGACGACATGCCCGCCTCCACCCTGGTCATGGCCTACCTGCGCAACAACCAGCCAACCCGCGCGACGCGACTGTTCATGGACTATTGCCGGACTATCGAGCTGGCACCGCCTGCAGCCTGAAGGGCCGCAGCAAGCTCGCGTACGGGCTTCGAAGTCAAAAAGGACCAGGTCCGCAAAGTGACGTTCCCCCTTTCAATCAGGTCTGCTGGTCTGCAGCGCCGAGAACGAGGTGATGTAACCTGCAATGGCGCTTGCGACTACGGTTGGCGGGCTTGCCAGCCATACTTGTCCCGGGCCGGAACGCCCAGGAAAGTTACGATTGATGGCGCTGACGGTAACCTGATCCTTGCTGGTCGAAGAGCCAGGGCCGCAGTTCGCGCACGCGCCGCATGCCGGCTGCAGCGGCTCTGCACCAAAGGTCTCGAATGCCGAAAGGTAGCCTTTTTGCTCACAATAATCGCGCACATCCACAGTACCGAACTGCAGGTAGAGCTTTACGTCGGGATGGAGCGTCAGATCATTTTCAAGCGCCCAGTTGATGACCTCGAAATAGTGATCGAAATCATCCCGCTTGCCTGCCGTGCAGGAGCCGCCGTACATAGCTTTTTTCAACTCGCGGGAACAACGGCACCGTCAACAGTACGCAGAAGGCAGCTGCCAGCCACACCACGCCCCAGGAAAAGTGAGTCATGAGAGAGGATGCAGCGATGGGCGTTGCGAACAGCACCACAAACACGCAGGTATTGCCCATGGCCAAGGCTGTACCCGCCCGACTCGCACCTGCCAGTGTGGCAAGTTCGGTATAGGCGACACCGTGCCAGGCGGATACGCTGATGCCAGCGATGATCATGACGCCGATAATCAGGCCGCTGGCCAGCGCAGTTTCACTCAGGCCATAAAACCCCGCTGCCGACACCACGGTGCCCAAGGCCAAAAAGGTCAGGGTGCTTAACCAGGCACACGTCTTGAGGTAGGCGCGTCGGTTTTTGTTTTTGTCGGTCCAGCGTCCGCTCCATATCCTGCTGACAATCGCGCCGACCTGGATAATCGCTAATGTGGTTGAAATCAGCGTGATGTCAAGCTTGCTGAAATCATGGAAGAACACCGCCGCATAGGTGAGGATCGCGAATTGAGGCGCGCATAACAGACCGATGGCCAATACGATGCGCCAGACCCTCAGATCCTTTAACGGGCTCGCACTTGTCTCCATGCTCTGTTTTTTTGCAGCGCTGTTGGAGAAGTCGGGCTCATAGAGCCAGAATCCGGCAAACAAAGCGGCTATCAGGCAGAACAAGGCTGATGCAGTAAAGACCTCTACAAACCCATAGGTATAAGCGAGATAGGGCAGCACGATTGCACCCAAGGCGTAACCGCCCGGAACGGCCGTCTGGCGAATGCTCATGGCCAACCCCCGTTCACCCTCTTTGAACCAGGCCATGATCGCTCGCCCACTGGCCCCGTTGACGCTGCTGCCAAGCAAGCCCACTACGAACAGGCCCATCGCCAGCAATACGACCGTCGGTGCGTAAGAGGCCAGCATGGCCAATATCAGTAATGCAATCCCCGAACTGAGCAGGCCAGTCAGCAGTACGGGACGGTCTCCCCAGCGGTCAGTCAGCAGCCCCCACGGGATCTCGCTGATGGCGATACCCAATCCTAAAACACCGAGTACTAGCCCTAGTTCGCTGTTATCCAACTGGTAAGTGGCACGCATATAGACCGCCGTCGCGGGCAGCCCCCCTACGACGCTTGAAAAGCTCGCATTGGCGGCTACGCCGACGCCAAGCACTTTCCAGCGGTGACCGTTATCGACAGTCATAAGAATCCCACTATTTAATTGGTTGTGGGTCGCAAGATTCTCATGAGAGTATCGTCTCGAATATCAAATTATTTTGCGTGTTCGTCCCGAAAAGCAGGATGGTTATGAGGCCGGTGAATTTCGATTTAGATGTCATGCGCAGTTTTGTAACAGGGGTCGAATTGGGCAGCTTTGCCAAGGCTGCGCAGAAACTTGCCCGCTCCACATCGGCCATTAGTGCCCAATTGAAAAAACTGGAAGCTCAGGCAGGCTCTCCACTCTTCAAAAAAGCCGGACGCAAGCTGGCGTTGACCGACACCGGCGAGGTGTTACTCAACTATTCCAAGCGGCTCTTGAGTCTTAACGACGAGACCATAACGGCCGTGTCGGAGCTCAAGCTCAAAGGATGGGTTCGCCTTGGGCTTCAGGAGGACCTGGGCAGTTTCCTGCCGACAGTGCTTGGACGATTCGCCAGAGCCCACCCGGATGTTCGAGTCGAGGCACGTATCGCACGTAACGCCGATCTTCTGAACCGCATCGAAAACGGCTCGCTTGACCTTGCGGTGGCGTGGGGGGGTGTCAAGAAGAACGGGTATCAAGAAACGATCGTAGAGCTGCCTATGCAATGGATCGGATCGTCGCACCGGTATCTGGACTGGCGAGTCGAGTCAGGCAACCCGCTTCCTGTGATTGCATTTGATGCGCCTTGCCCCTTCCATTCAAAGGCCACTGACGCGTTGAATCTTGCGGGGATCCCCTGGCATCTTTCCTTTACCAGTTCGAGTCTCAATGGCCTGTCTGCGGCTACCGAGGCTGGATTGGGCTACACCATCAGAACGGCTCTTGGTCTTCAGTCGGGCACTGAGGTTCTGAATACCGAAGACCGGGGTTTGCCGGCTCTGCCTTCGATAGCCCTGACGCTGCACAGACACGAGGCGAATCCCAATCCTCTGACCGAGCGATTGTCGAACATGGTGGTACAGGCGATCAGAAGCGAGGTCGTCTGACCGCAATGGCCTGACGACCGGCGAAGGTATCAGGCCAGTAATTACTCGGTCTTTTCAACACCGCCAGCCTTCTCTTCCAGCTCGGCCATCTTGGCCTCCAGCGCTTCCAGACGAGCGCGGGTGCGGGCGAGGACGGCCATCTGGCTGTCGAACTCTTCACGGCTGACCAGATCCAGTTTGCTGAAGCCGCTTTGCAGCAGGGCCTTGAACTGGGTTTCGAATTCGCTGCGTGGTACAGGCGTTTCGCCATTGAACAGGCGAGAGGCGTGGCCGCTGAGAGCGTCAAGAAAGGCTTTGGGCGCGAGCATGGTGATTTTCCTGAATCAGAGGCCGGCAGTGTAACACGCAGTGTCTATAGTCAATCCCGGGTGCGCAATGCACGCTTATGGAGCGCAGTGACGGGCACATGAGCACCATTGCTGTGCATTAGCTCCATGATGGACCCTGCCAGGTCGCGCAAAACCAGCCCAAGGGCCTGTATTCAATGAATATTCACGAGATGGCAAGCTTTCTGCTTAGTGGCTTATGACCCATGCACTGATGCAGTCGCTGTGACGAATGCAGTGCGGCAGGCGGAGCGGGGAAGTGTTTCGTCAGAAGCGGTTTTCTGGAGTTGGTCTGGCCTGATCAGGCGGCCAGCACGTTACAAAGCCAGACACTGCGCTTAGACTTGAGTCGGGTTTGTTTTCCTGGGGCAAGTCCACCAAATTCGGGAGAAAGTTTTCATGAAGCTAGTCACTGCCATCATCAAGCCGTTCAAACTGGATGACGTTCGCGAGTCGTTGTCTGAAATCGGCGTGCAGGGCATCACCGTCACTGAAGTCAAAGGCTTCGGGCGTCAGAAGGGTCACACTGAGCTTTATCGCGGTGCTGAATACGTCGTCGACTTCCTTCCCAAAGTGAAGATCGATGTCGCTATCGATGACAAGGATCTGGATCGTGTCATCGAAGCCATAACCAAGGCCGCCAACACTGGCAAGATCGGTGACGGCAAGATTTTCGTGGTCAATCTGGAACAGGCCATCCGCATCCGTACCGGCGAGACCGATACAGACGCTATTTAAGCCGCCAAACCCAACGCCCCAGGAGAAAACAATATGACTCTGCGTCAATTCGCAGGGCTCGGTGCCCTGTTGTCCCTCGCATTACCTGGTCTTGCCCTGGCGGCTGATCCAGTGGCCGAGCCGGTGCTGAACTCTGGCGACACTGCATGGATGCTGACCTCGACCGCTCTGGTCCTGTTCATGACCATCCCCGGTCTCGCGCTGTTCTACGGCGGTATGGTTCGCTCCAAGAACATTCTGTCGGTGATGATGCAGTGTTTCGCCATCACCGGTCTGATCAGCATCCTGTGGGTCGTCTACGGCTACAGCATTGCGTTTGACACAACCGGTATGGAAGCGGGCGTCGTCAACTTCAATTCCTTCTTTGGCGGTATGGGTAAAGCGTTCCTGGCAGGCATCACGCCGGCAAGCATTACCGGTCCTGCTGCGTTGTTCCCTGAGGCGGTGTTCGTCACCTTCCAGATGACCTTCGCGATCATCACCCCTGCCCTGATCGTCGGCGCTTTCGCAGAACGCATGAAGTTCTCCGCGATGCTGGTGTTCATGGGTATCTGGTTCACTCTGGTCTACGCGCCAATCGCCCACATGGTCTGGGGCGGCGTCGGTGGCCTGCTGTGGGACTGGGGCGTTCTGGACTTCGCTGGCGGTACCGTCGTACATATCAACGCCGGTGTCGCCGGTCTGGTAGCGTGCCTGGTACTTGGCAAGCGCAAAGGCTTCCCGACCACGCCGATGGCGCCGCACAACCTGGGTTACACCCTGATCGGCGCCGCGATGCTCTGGGTCGGCTGGTTCGGCTTCAACGCCGGTTCCGCAGCTGCGGCCAACGGTACTGCCGGCATGGCCATGCTGGTCACTCAAATCGCTACTGCGGCCGCCGCACTGGGCTGGATGTTCGCCGAGTGGCTGACTCACGGTAAGCCAAGTGCTCTGGGTATTGCCTCTGGTGTGGTTGCCGGCCTGGTTGCCGTTACTCCTGCGGCCGGTACCGTCGGCCCGATGGGCGCGCTGATCATCGGTCTGGCAGCAGGCGTGATCTGCTTCTTCTGCGCGACCAGCCTCAAGCGCAAGCTGGGCTATGACGACTCCCTGGATGCGTTCGGCGTTCACGGCATCGGCGGTATCGTCGGCGCGATCCTGACCGGTGTGTTCGCAGCGCCTGCACTGGGCGGCTTCGGCACCGTGACTGACATCGGTGCTCAGGTCTGGATTCAGTTCAAGGGCGTCGCGTTCACCGTTGTCTACACCGCAATCGTGACCTTCATCATCCTCAAAGTGCTGGATGCGGTCATGGGGCTGCGCGTCACCGACGAGGAAGAGTCTGTCGGTCTGGACCTCGCTCAACACAACGAGCGTGGCTACAACTTGTAAGCTTTGGCCTACGCAAAAAAGAATGCCCGGTCTCCGGGCATTTTTTTGTCTGGCGTTTGTGGATATACCGCCGCTTTTTGCTGTCATTGATCTTGCCCGTGTCAATGATTTCGGCACCGTGACGCAGCGCAGGTAACGAGGTGGCGGCAGTCTTCGTCAACTTGCAGGGAAGCCGGTTTATTGCGCGCTTTGCTTTTTTCTCAGTCGAGTTAGAATGCGCGCCGAAGGTGCGGAGAACGGTATGTGGCATCAATCCAGGATTGCCTTGCGGGCCAGGCCCCGCGGGTTCCATCTGGTGACTGACGAGATAGTCGCGGGGTTGCCCCCGTTGCGCGGTTGTCGTGTCGGGCTACTGCATGTATGGCTGCAACATACCTCGGCTTCGTTGACCATCAACGAAAATGCCGATCCGGCGGTACGTCGCGACTTTGAGCGTTTTTTCAACCGTCTGGTGCCCCAAGGCGTGGATGGCTACGAACATGACGACGAAGGCCCTGATGACTTGCCAGCGCATTTCAAGGCCAGTCTGCTGGGCTGCCAGTTGCTGTTGCCGGTTACGGCAGGGCAACTGGCGCTGGGCACCTGGCAAGGTATTTACCTGGGCGAACATCGAGACGCTGGTGGGTCTCGTAACGTCCTGGCCACCCTTCAGGGTGAGTGGACATAACCGCTGAGGTCAGCGGTTGTTGAATTTTTCCGGTTGCCTTAGCAATTTGGGGCGGTTGGGCTATAACTAATCAGCTTTCGCAAGTCATGAGGTAGAACATGAGCGACGACGACGATAATACCGACGATCTGGTAGACGACCTGGAAGGCGAAGAAGACGGTGAGGAGCTTGCAGCTGCTCCCGGAGACGACCCGGTCGAAGTAGACGATGACGTTCCGGCACCTGCCGCGAAAGGCAAGGCCAAGGCTGCAGTCTCGGTCGATGAACTGCCTAGCGTGGAAGCCAAGAACAAGGAGCGTGATGCTCTGGCACGTGCCATGGAAGAATTCCTGGCGCGTGGCGGAAAGGTGCAGGAAGTGGAGGCCAACGTGGTCGCCGATCCGCCCAAGAAGCCTGACAACAAATACGGTAGCCGCCCTATCTGAGGCTGCATGACTGTATGAGGAAAGCCCGCCGTCGCTGCGGGCTTTTCTATGCGCGCCTGTCAGTGCGCTTTCAGGCCCAACGCGCCAGCACCTCGGGCAGTTGCGACAGGTTGTGGATCTCGGCATCCGGCAGTCGGTCCGCATCCCAGGCCTTGCCTTGCGGGTTGTACCAGATGGCGCGCATGCCAGCCTGCTGGGCACCTGCAATGTCGTCCTTGGGGTGGTCGCCGACATGCACCGCCGAGCCGGCATCGACCCCTGCGCGACGCAGCGCCTCCACGAACGGTGCCGGGTCAGGCTTGCCGATGCCCAGGTCCTCGGCGCACAGCGCGAAGGCAAAGTAGTCCGCCAGCCCCAGACGACGCACATCGGCATTGCCATTGGTAATCACGCCCAGCGTGAAGGTCTTGGCGAGAATTTCCAGCATCGGTTGCACCTCAGGGAAAATCTGCACCTGATGACGGCCCTGCAGAAACACTTCAAAGCCCCGGTCGGCCAGGTCTTGCGCCTCGTCCGGGTCGTAGCCGGCATCTTCGAGCGCATGGAACAGCACGCGGCGTCGCAAGGCGCTGATGCGGTGCTTGAAGGACGGGTCTTCGGCCACCAGACGCGAGCGGATTTCCCACAGGTGCTCGACAGGAACCGCCCCCAGCCTGGGCGCGTTTTCGCCCAGCCAGTCACGCAGTGTGACTTCGGCACCGGCAATGGCAGGGGCGGTGTCCCAGAGCGTGTCGTCAAGATCAAACGTCACCAGCTTAATCATCTGCAGCTCCTTTACGTTTGGCTCGAGGATGGGCGCTGTCATAAACAGTAGCCAAATGCTGGAAGTCCAGGTGTGTGTATATCTGCGTGGTCTTGATATCCGCATGACCCAGCAGCTCCTGCACGGCGCGCAAGTCCTGCGACGATTCGAGCAGATGACTGGCGAACGAGTGCCGCAACATGTGCGGGTGCAGATTCTGCCCCAGCTCTCGCTCACCGGCTGTCTTGAGTCGCACCTGAATCGCACGCGGACCGAGGCGCTTGCCTTGCTGACTGACAAATACCGCGTCGTCCTGCGGATTGGTCAGCGCGCGCAGCGGCAGCCAGATTTCCAGTGCCTGACGCGCCTTGCTACCCACCGGCAGTACGCGGGTCTTGCTGCCTTTACCCAGCACCTGCACCAGTCCGTCGCGCAGGTCCAGCTGGTCCAGGTTCAGGCCGGTCAGCTCGGACAGGCGCAACCCTGACGAGTACAGCAGTTCCAGAATGGCTTGGTCGCGGTGCGCCAGGAAATCATCTTCAACGCCGCCGTCCAGCAATTGCGCGGTGCGGTCGGTGTCCAGGGTCTTGGGCAGACGCCGCTCGCCCTTCGGCGGTGACAGGCCGTTTGCCGGGTCGTGCTGGCAAATGCCTTCGCGATTGAGGTACTTGTAGAAGCCGCGCACCGCCGACAGCATCCGCGCCAGGCTGCGTGAAGACTGGCCCTGCTGGTGCTGGCGGGCAGTGAAGCTGCGCAGGTGCTGGATATCCAGATCACTCCAGCTCGACAACTGTGCCTTTTGGCAATACGCCAGAACCTTGCCCAGGTCGCGTCGGTAGGCTTCGAGCGTGTGAGGCGACACCTGGCGCTCACTGCGCAGGTGCATGCAGTAGGCGTCCAGATGCTGATCCATGGCTAGCGAACCGAGCGTAATGAGTGGGCGAAGCGCGGCAGCAGGCGGCTCAGCACATCGGCGATATAACTGAGGAACAGGGTGCCGACCGAGCTTTTGTAATGCTGCGGATCGCGACTGCCGATGGCCAGCACGCCATGCAGACCCAGATGATTGAGGCTGGCGATGGCGGTCGAACCGACTTCCTTGCCCTGTTCTGCACCGAACAGAAACGCCAGTTCATGCTCACGCAGAGCGCCGCAGATGATCTTCTCGCCAATCAGGCCGCCGATGGCTTTCTGTGCTTCGGCGCCGCTGACCCAGCGACCCACGGGCATCGGGCTGTCGCTGAACAGGATCAGGCTGACAAAGGGCACCTGAAAGTCCTGACGCAGGCTGTCTTCGACGGCGATGACCAGCTCTTCCAGGCTGGTCGCATCCATCAGCGCAAGGTTCAGGCGGCGGGTCTTTTCGAACAGGCGGTCGTTGTCCCGTGCGACGTCCATCAATTGCGACAGGCGATGGCGCATTTCGATATTGCGCTCGCGCAGCAGCTTGAGCTGACGCTCGACCAGCGAAACGGTGTCGCCACGATGGTGCGGGATGCGCATCGACACCAGCAGTTCGTCGTGCTCGGCGAAGAAGTCCGGGTGCTCGAGCAGGAAGGCGATGACCGCCTCTGCTTCAAGGTCTGGCGCTGCGCTATCGACAGGCGATTCGCAGGGTGTGCCTGTTGAAGCGGGAGGTTGATCGGTCATGGTACTTACTCACTCAAAGACGGACTTGGCCTTCATAGACCCTGACTGCAGGGCCGGTCATCATGACAGAATGTCCCGGCCCAGCCCATTCGATGGACAGGCGCCCTCCGGGCAGGTCGATCAGCAACGGCGAGTCCATCCAGCCCTGACTGATGGCCGCGACAGCCGCCGCACAGGCACCGGTACCGCACGCCTGGGTTTCCCCGGCACCGCGTTCCCAGACACGCAACTGCGCACGCTGACGGTCCACAACGTGAAGAAAGCCGACGTTGACCCGGGCCGGAAAGCGCGGGTGATGCTCGATCTTCGGCCCCAGTTCATGCACCGGTGCATTATTGATGTCATCGACCCGCAGCACGGCGTGCGGATTGCCCATGGACACAGCCGCCATGTCGATATTCTGCCCGTCGACGTCAACGGTATAACTGGTGGCCTGTTGCGCTGCTTTGAAGGGTATCTCTTCGGGGACAAACCTTGGCGGTCCCATATCGACGCTGATCTGCCCGTCGCTGCGGATATCCAGTTCGATGATGCCGCTCTTGGTCTCGACGCGGATCTGCTTCTTGGCCGTCAGGCGCTTGTCGAGTACGAAACGGGCAAAGCAGCGTGCGCCGTTGCCGCACTGCTCGACTTCGGAGCCGTCGGAATTGAAGATTCGATAGCGAAAGTCCACATCCGGGTTGTTCGGCGCCTCGACCAGCAAAAGCTGATCGAAACCGATACCGGTGTGGCGGTCGCCCCATTGTTTGGCGTGCTTGGGCAAGATATGCGCGTGCTGACTCACAAGGTCCAGGACCATGAAGTCGTTACCCAGCCCGTGCATCTTGGTAAAACGCAGCAGCATGGGGATTACTCCGGCAGCAGGCTTTCGCCAGCGAACAGCTCGGCCACGGTTTCGCGACGACGCACTTCAAAAGCCTGGGAACCGTCGACCAGTACCTCAGCGGCACGGCCACGGGTGTTGTAGTTCGAGCTCATGACGAAGCCATAGGCGCCGGCTGAATGAACGGCCAGCAGATCGCCCTCGGCCAGTGCCAGCTCGCGACCCTTGGCGAGGAAATCGCCGGTCTCGCAGATCGGCCCGACGATATCGTACGCACGAGGTTCGCTGTCACGCGGACGCACCGCCGTGACATCCATCCAGGCCTGATACAGGGCAGGCCGGATCAGATCGTTCATCGCCGCATCGACGATGGCAAAATCCTTGTGCTCGGTGTGCTTGAGGTATTCGACACGGGTCAGCAGCGCGCCAGCGTTGGCAACGATGAAGCGTCCCGGCTCGAACAGCAGCCCCAGGTCGCGACCGGCCAGGCGCTCGCGCACAGCCTTGATGTAGTCAGCCGCCAGCGGAGGCTCTTCGTCGCGATAACGCACGCCAAGGCCGCCACCCAGATCAATGTGATGCAGATGAATGCCGCAATCGCCCAGACGATCGACCAGGGCCAGCAGGCGATCCAGCGCATCGATGAACGGTTCGAGCGTGGTCAGTTGCGAGCCGATATGGCAGTCGACCCCGATCACTTCCAGGTTCGGCAGTTGCGAGGCGCGAATGTACACGTCTTCCGCTGCTGCAATGGCGATGCCGAACTTGTTTTCCTTGAGGCCCGTGGAGATGTAGGGGTGAGTGCCTGCATCCACGTCCGGATTGACCCGCAGCGATATCGGCGCACGAACGTTGAGTTCGGCAGCCACTTCCTGCAGGCGCTCCAGCTCGTCGGTGGATTCGACGTTAAAGCAGTGCACGCCGACTTCAAGGGCGCGACGCATGTCTTCGCGGGTCTTGCCGACACCGGAAAACACGATCTTTTCGGCTTTACCACCCGCCGCCAGCACACGCTCCAGTTCGCCACGCGAGACGATGTCGAAACCGGCGCCAAGGCGCGCCAGGACATTGAGCACGCCCAGGTTGGAGTTGGCTTTCACGGCGAAGCAGACCATGTGCGGCATGCCGCTCAGCGCGTCGGCGTAGGCACGGTATTGCGCTTCGATATGAGCGCGCGAGTAGACATAGGTCGGCGTGCCGAAGCGCTCGGCAATGGCAGACAATGCTACCCCTTCCGCGAACAGCTCACCGTCGCGGTAGTTGAAGGCGTCCATTGGAGTCCCTTAAAGGTGCTTGTGCGATTGCGATTTGGCTTGTTCGTCCGGGGTTTTGGTGTCATCCGGTAGATACAGCGGGCCTTTCTGGCCACAGGCTGTAACAAGACAAGCGACCGCGACAAGCGCAGCAAGCGAAGAGATCAGGCGCTTCATGGCGAAATCCTTTGTAAAAGCATTAATTGCGCCCGAGTATACCGACCACCCGGCACCTTGCCTATGCGAGCAGCGTCCCGTCTGGCGGGCCTTTGGCGCGAAAGCCGCAGCAGAGCTATGGTTGATCGGGATTAAAGTGCTCATGCATCGCCAATGATGAGTAAGCTTTGCATTTGCCTGGCTGCGTCCGTATCTTGCCCCTCTGCGCTATTTGCAGACACTTACCGAGGTTCACGCAATGAGTTTGACCGAAGCCCGTTTTCACGACCTCGTCGATGCGACGCAGCAGAATATCGAAGACGTATTCGACGAGAGTGGCCTGGATGTGGACCTGGAAAACTCGGCCGGTGTACTGACCGTCAAGTTTGAAGGTGGCACGCAGCTTATCTTCAGCCGTCAGGAGCCCCTGCGTCAGCTCTGGCTGGCCGCCAGATCGGGTGGTTTTCACTTCGACTACGACGAAGAGAATCAGTGCTGGGCCTGCGATTCCAGTGATGAACTGCTGAGCGAGATGCTGGAGCGCTTTACCGTCGAGCAGGCCGGTGTCGAACTGGACTTCTCCGAGATCTGATCGTGAGCCAGTCCCCCGTTCGACCGCCCAAGCCGCTTTTCAGTAATGTCAGCCCGGCAGTATCCTCGCCGTGTATCAGCCTGTGTCGGCTCGATGAGCAGAAGGTTTGCCTGGGGTGCTTCCGTCATGTCGAAGACATCCGCGAATGGCGCTCGGCCGATGACGACCGCCGCCGCCAGATTCGCCACGAGGCCGATCAGCGTCGAGCCCGCGCCGAGGTTGACCAGGCCGCAGGCTGAAACCGCGTCGGGTTGTGTATTTACTGCGCTGTGTTAGTGTCAGGCCTTGCCTCTGCAGACAAGAGGCTCGTCAAACCCCGCCAATTGGTGGGGTTTTGTTTTATTCATGGAGAATAAAGGAGTCTGCCCAGACCATGACCACAGCACCTTCGATCATCCTTACCCGACTCGACGTACAGCGTCTTGAGAACTTCATCGCCAGCCAGGACGAAGACACGCCGGGTATCCAGGCGTTGCAGGCCGAACTGGACCGCGCCGACCAGGTGGTTGGCCACGACGAAGTGCCTGCGGGCGTTGTGACCATGAATTCGCGTGTGCATTGCCGCGAAGAAGTCAGTGGCAAGGACTACCACCTCAAACTGGTTTATCCACAGGATGCGGGCGCGGACGGCACCGTCTCGGTCCTGGCGCCAATGGGCTCGGCGCTGCTGGGTCTGCAAATCGGCCAACACATCGACTGGCCTGCACCGGGCGGCAAGACCCTGAAACTGACTTTGCTGGCGGTGGAATATCAGCCGGAAGCGGCGGGCGAGTACGAGTAATAGAAGACGCTAGCTCCGCATTCAAGAGCGGACGCAGAGCGTCCGGAACTGCATTCCCACGGAGCGTGAGGAACGACAGGCGTCCCTCAGAACACCTATCGTGCCAATGCTGAACGTCAGGCCTGATCCATCGCCTCGTTCAGCAGCTTCTCCAGTTCGGCCTTGTGGCGCAGGAAGAGGATGCTTTGCCCGTGCTTGCCGTCCAGCAGCCCGGAGAGGTCCAGGTCGGTGATGTAACAGCGGTAGCGCTGAAGCTCCAGGCGTTTGCCGAGGATTTGTTGCGCGACGGCGGCGTACAGTCGATCGCCGTATTCCAGCTCGGAAAACTCGCTGTTGTCGCAGTACAGGGTGGCGTTCAGTTGCCCTGGCGAGGTTTCTTCAATGATTGCCTGCACATCGTAAAACGCCTTGTCCGCGGCAGTCGGCGCTGGTCGATGTTCGACACGTCGGGCAGGCCCTGCGCCGGAGGGCAGCATCTGATAGTAGAGGGCTTCCAGCGTAACCGGCGCGGACGGATCATCCAGCGGCAATGAAGCGCCCCGGCGATAAACCAGCGCGTGAAGAAAGCGCTGCAGCGGCACCAGCAGGCTTTGCTCATCGTGATAAGGCAGACGCTGGTGCCAGAGCGAATTGTGCTCGTCGAGCACGTACAGGTCAGCATCCGGCTCGTTGACCCGGTAGAACACCTGAATGCATTCCGGCTGACCAAGCGGCAGGATCAGGGCCAGATCGTGGTCATCGAGTGCCTGCGGGTCCAGGTGTAGCGGGCTGTACGACGACAGCTGTTCACCCAGATACTTGAACAGGCCGGGCAGGCTGTTGATCACCACATGACCGATCTGCCCCGGCTTCATCTCCAACACGTGATACTGCTGCTGCACCTGAATCAGGTAACGGTGATTGAGCCGCCTTTCAAGTAACAAACGTGCCGTGCCGATCAGTTCTTCAACACGCTGAGCAATGGCGGGCGCACGGTTATGGCAGAAGCAACGCACGTGAATCTGCGGCTGTTTACCGCTCTGCGGCAGGCTGCCGAGCAGTTCGCTCATGCAGTCGAGCAGGGCGTGCGGGCCGTCGTAGCGGCTGACCAGTGTTTCGTTCCAGGTATTGAGGGTGATCTGGTCCAGCGTCAGCACCAGATTTTCCCGGACACCCGCATAACTGAGCGAGTCGGTGCGCTCGGTGGTCATCAGAATATTGAGGTCGCGGTGATGCCTGAGCGGATCGACGCCGACATTGATCAACAGCAGGATCTCACTGGGCGTACTGGGCATCAGCAATGCCTCATCGCTGACTTCGGGCAGTGGCAGTTGAATGCTCTGCTGCAAGGCGCCCATCAGGTTGAACAGCTCGAACTCGCTCAGGTCACTGGCGCCCGGGTGCAATGCAACGCGGGTAGTGCTGTCGATCACGGTATTGCGGTGGCACCAGGTCAACAGCTCAAGCAATTCACGGCTGCGTTTGAGCGGTAAGAAATTCGGCCACTCGTGAATGCCCAGATTGCCGTTATACAAGGCCCACTGATACTTGCCGGGCTCGCGCTTGTCGGGGGAATGCACCAGCGTCAGCGTATCTTCGGCAAGGTCGGGAGCGATCCCCGGGTTGATGAACTCGACTTTGCCCGCCTTGCGTTCAAAAGCCGCATACAGACGCCGACCCAGAATGGTCAGGTCGCGGGCATTGAGGGCATCGGCAGCACTTTGCGTTTTGGCGAAGCGGCTCTGAAAGCGATAGCTGTAATTCAGCTCGTTGACCAGTGCACGACGCTCGCCGGCCACCTGGCGGACTTTCCACTGGCTGCGGCTGTCGAGCAGCACCAGTTGTCGTTCGTCCCAACCCCACTCCGTGGTCAGACGCTCCAGCAGCTGGCGATGCCAGCCGACGTTGCGCAGGCGGGTCGACCCGGTGAGCTTCTTGTTGACCTTCAGGTACAGGCTGCGCCGCACCAGCTCCAGGCGCTCCGGCTCGTTGCGTGCCTGCAGATGCTCCTCGATACGCCGGTACACGACCACGTAGGGATCAAGCTCATCCGGGTCCAGCTGATTGGCGAACACCGCTTGCTTGAAACGCAGGCTCAGGCACTGCACGCGGGGATGCTCGCTGGAATAGACCTCGATCAACAGCAGCTTGAGCACAGACTTGTAGGGCGACTCGATGCCTTTGAACAACTGCCACAACCCGGCACCGATGAACTCGGCCGGGGGGATGTGCGACATCGGGCCGAGGTCGAGCACCTCGCTGGCGCGAATGAAGCGTTTGCTGAGCAGGGTGTGGGTGTAATCCTCGTAATTCTGCTCTTCATAGACCGGCACCAGCCACCACATCGGGGTGCGCCCGGCGAGCCAGATCGCGGTGCGATAAAACTCGTCGAGCAACAGGTAATGCTGGGTAGTCCCGCAATCGTCCGAGCTGAGCTGCGAATCGCGCTCGCCGCTCCTGAAACGCTGCGGGTCGATCAGAAAGAAATGCGCCTCTGCGCCCATCGTCGCAGCCCAGGCTTCAAGTGCCTGGCACTTCTTGCGCAGTTCGGCGATAGCCTCCGGTTCCAGCTCGCTGTCGTGGCAGACCCAGACATCCATATCGCTTTGTTCAGCCTGAGCCAGCGTGCCGAGGCTGCCCATCAGAAACAGGCCATGAATCGGCTGGGGCGGGTTGCCGTGGCGGGCCTTGTAGGAAAAGGAGCGCGTCAGCCGCTGCGCCTCGGCCAGGGCCAGCGAGTCCGGTTCGTAATGCGAAACGCCAGCAGGCGTGCTGCCGGAAACATAACCGGGCAACAGCGGATGGTTGACGTGAAAGAACAGCGGCAGCAGGGTCAGAACGCTCTGCTGGCGGGTCGACATGCCTTCCAGCGCACGCGCGTACCGCCCGTCATTGAGCGACAGGAAACGGTTACGCAGCTGGCTGAGAACCTTGCGGTCGATGCCCTCATCCAGGTCGGGGCGAATTTCAGGATTACGCGTCATCGCAACTCAAGGCATCTGGCCTGTGCAGGCGTGTAATTACTGAGCAAGATGGCGGAGAAGGTTTGCAGCCGAGGGAAGCGGATTCGGTCGGATGGTTATTCTGGCGCCAACGTCCTGTATCGACTGGCGCTCGGATAAGTGAAGGGCCTGCCACGCTTTTTTGTGCGCAGGCCCTGCTACATTCAGGCGGCTTGCCTGGAGACGTTGAGGATGGTCAGCAATGATTGGGCATGCTGGGCGGCCTCGAGCCCGAGGCTGGTCAGGTAACCGCCATCGACCTGGGTCGTCAGTCCTTTATCGAAGAGTCTTTGTGCTGCTGCGACGGCCGTGGGCGCCGCTACATGGTGGACTTTGAGGCCTTCCTGGGTGTTTCCCAGATTGAACAGTGCAAGGATTTCCAGTTCGGCAACCAACTCAGGGGTATACGACATAGGTACTCCAGACTTTTATAGTAGTACGACCTCACCGGCTGGCGGGTGTGCTCTGGAATCGACGTGTCCGATCTGCGCTCGTCGGTTCTGGATGACCGTTAAAGCCGGTTTGGCGTGTGGCCCCGGAGGATCAAGCGGCAGCGGGGCATTTGCAGTGTAGTCAGCGTCTGAAGTGTTTGCAGCATATATCTTGCTGTCACGCTCTGACCGCAGGATTACTTTTCCGGCGGCAGGTCAGGCAGGGCACGCAGCGCAGCTTCATACCATTGTGTGTCGAACGGACGGTCCTGCTCCAGCAGGGCATCGATCTCGATAGCCAGCACATGAGCCATCATTTCAAGAATATCTTCACGCTCATAGTTCACCAGAGTCAGCATGTTGAAGACCGCTCTGGCTGCGGGCGGATTACCGGCTTCGATCTGGTTCTCGATGGCTTCGATCAGGGTCGAGGCAGCAAAGTCTTCTTCGTCATTATCGATGTCGTCGGTCATGGTCACTCCTCAGGTAAGGCGGGCAGTCTACCCGGAATCCTGCAATCGGGCAGTCCTGCGCGCCCGAATGATCCTGTGTAGGACGCTTCCCAAAACTGCCGGGGAATGACCCAAGTCACTGAAAGATAGAGTCAGCCCGGTAGCGTGCAGCCCGTCAATTACCAGGATGGAGGCTGAGGAGGCCGACGATGCTGACGCTTTATGGATTCGCCGCAAGCAACTACTTCAACATGGTCAAACTGGCGCTGCTGGAGAAACAACTGCCCTTTCAGGTGGTGCCGCTGTTTGGCTGTCAGAGCCCTGAGGTGCTGGCCGTCAGCGCCCGCGGGAAGGTGCCGGTACTCGGAACGGCGGAAGGCTTCATCAGTGAGACCGACGTGATTCTGCGCTATATAGAGGACACCTCACCGGACCGGCCACTGCTGCCCGCCAGCGCTTTCGCACGCGCTCAGGTATGGACCATCGCCAAGGAGATCGAGCTGTACATCGAGCTGCCGGCGCGCATGTGTTACGCGGAAGTGATCTTTGGTGGCAGACCGACGCCGCCCGACCTCAAGGCCAAGGCGCGTCGCGATCTGATAAAAGGGTTCGCCGCCCTGGCCCAGCGCGGCCTGTTTGCACCCTACGTCGCTGGCGGGCACTTTACCGTTGCCGATATCTACTTTCTGTACAGCATCGATCTGGCGCAACAGGTCGGCGAGCAACTGTTCGGGCTGGACCTGCTGGAGGACATGCCCGCGGCGCGAGCCCTGCAGGAGCAGTTGGCCTTGAGCCCGAACGTTCAGCAAGTGGCCGCTGACAGAGAGGCCGACTGGCCGGCGTTCATGGCTCGCGTGCAGCGGGCAGACCGCTAGGCAGCTCGTTCCTCACACCTACGCGTGAGGAACGCTGGGCGTTACTCTGCGGTAGGCTGGCGCAGTGGCACAGGCTCTTTGCTGCGCCAGTGCGGCAGGGATTCCCAGTAGCGCTCGCCCTTGGCATCGTCGTACATGCCTTCCCAGCGCGAGATGACCAGCACTGCCAGCGCATTACCGATCACGTTCAAGGCGGTACGCGCCATGTCCATGATGCGGTCGACACCGGCGATGAATGCCAGGCCTTCCAGAGGAATACCGGCGCTGCCCAGGGTCGCCAGCAGCACGACGAAGGAAACCCCCGGTACGCCCGCGATGCCTTTGGAGGTGACCATCAGGGTCAGTACCAGCATCAATTGCGCGCCAATCGACAGGTCGATGCCGTACAGCTGAGCGATGAAGATCGCTGCGATGCTCTGATAGAGCGTCGAGCCGTCGAGGTTGAACGAGTAGCCCGTAGGCACCACGAAGCTGCAGATCGCCTTCGGCGCGCCATAGGCTTCCATCTTCTGGATCACGCGCGGCAGCACGGTTTCGGAGCTGGCTGTGGAGTAGGACAGAATCAGCTCGTCCTTGAAGATGCGCATCAGCCTGATGACCGAAAAGCCGAATGCACGAGCGATCAGCCCCAGCACCACAAAGGCGAAGAAGGCGATGGCCACGTACACCAGAATCACCAGCTTGGCGAGCGGCAGCAGGGAGGCGAAGCCGAAATTGGCGACAGTCACGGCAATCAGCGCAAAAACGCCGATCGGCGCGTAGTTCATGATCATGTGAGTGACCTTGAACATGGTCTCCGAGACGCCCTGAAACAGTTTCACCAGCGGCTCACGTACCTCGGCCTGCAGGCTGGAAAGCCCCAGACCGAACAACACTGAAAAGAAGATGATCGGCAGCATCTCGCCACGCGCCATGGCAGCGAAGATGTTGGACGGGATCAGGTTGAGAATGGTCGCGATAAACGCATGATCGTGCTGAACTTCAGCCGTAGTCTGCTGATACTTGGAAATATCGACAGTGCCCAGTGTGCTCATGTCGATGCCGGTGCCCGGATGGAACACGTTGGCCAGCACCAGGCCCACCAGAATCGCGATAGTGGTCACGACTTCGAAATACAGAATGGTCTTGAGACCGATACGCCCCAGCTTCTTGGCATCGCCCACGCCTGCAATGCCGACGATCAGCGAGGCGACAACGATAGGGATAACGATCATCTTGATCAGACGAATGAAGATATCGCCTGCGGGCTGCAGGATGTTAGTGATCCACCAGGCCTTTTCTGCACTGAAATGATTGAGCAGCGCCCCCACAGCGATACCCAGTACCAGTCCGATCAGAATCTGCCAGGCCAGACTCAGCTTTGCCTTCTTCATATTATTACCCTTGTTCAAAGTGGCTTGGGCAAGTCCAAAACCCGTGCGCCGAGCGTGCTTTTTCACAGCAGTTTCGAGGCAGGAGCTCCCTTTGGAAATGTCCCGAGAAGGTCACCGCAGACGAGCATCCCAGCTCTGTAGCAGGCGAAAAAAGTCGCAACTATTCCCATGGCGCGCGCGTACGTCTAATGCCGTAAACGACTACCTCATGCATGATCGGCATACAAATACGGGAGAAATGTGTTGATTTATGTCACGCGAGAGGATGGCTATTCGGCGCGAAGCTGGCTATTACGTCGCCTTAAGCTGAACAGAGGGATGCGGGATTAAAGACGGGATACTGCGACAAGGACTCGACTACCAGGCCTGATTACCTGATGTACGGTAGCTGAATGCCCAGGCCGGGGTCCGCAGACAGAACACCAGCCTGTGCAATCGAAACAGGGGCGGGCAGTCAGCCTTTACCCTTGGTACGGGTCATGTGCGGGCCGCTGTTTTTCTCGAGGTACTCGATGATCATCCCGGCCACGTCCTTGCTGGTGGTCACTTCAATGCCTTCCAGGCCAGGCGAGGAGTTGACCTCCATCACCAGAGGGCCGTGATTGGAGCGCAGGATATCCACACCCGCCACGCTCAGCCCCATGACCTTGGCTGCACGCAGCGCAGTCATGCGCTCTTCAGGGGTGATCTTGATCAGGCTGGCGCTGCCGCCGCGGTGCAGGTTGGAGCGGAACTCGCCTGGCTTGGCCTGACGCTTCATCGAGGCGATGACCTTGTCACCGACCACGAAGCAGCGGATGTCGGCGCCGCCCGCTTCCTTGATGTATTCCTGAACCATGATGTCCTGCTTGAGGCCCATGAAGGCTTCGATCACCGATTCGGCCGCCGTGGCCGTTTCGCACAGCACCACACCTATCCCCTGAGTGCCTTCGAGCACCTTGATGACCAGCGGCGCGCCGTTGACCATCTGGATCAGGTCGGGAATGTCGTCGGGCGAGTGAGCGAAACCGGTGACCGGCAAGCCGATCCCCCGGCGTGACAGGAGTTGCAACGAGCGCAGCTTGTCCCGCGAACGGGCAATGGCAACCGATTCATTGAGCGGAAACACGCCCATCATTTCAAACTGACGCAACACCGCACAGCCATAGAAAGTCACCGAAGCACCGATGCGCGGGATCACCGCATCGAAGCCCTCCAGAGGTTTGCCGCGGTAGTGAATCTGCGGCTTGTGGCTGGCGATGTTCATATAGGCGCGCAGGGTGTCGATCACCACCATCTCATGGCCACGCTCGATGCCAGCTTCGACCAGACGACGGGTGGAATACAGACGCGGATTACGCGAAAGCACAGCGATCTTCATGCAACACCTGAGGAAGTAGAGGCCGGGAACACCGGCTTGTCTTGTACGTAAGTTATGCCCGGATTGACCACCAGATGGCCGTCGATCAGAGCTTTGGAACCGAGCAGCAGTCGATAACGCATCGACTTGCGGCAAGCCAGCGTGAATTCCACCGGCCAGATAAGATCGCCCAGGGCCAGCGTGGTGCGAATGACATAGCGCACCTGCGCCTGACCGTTGGAGCTCTTAATGGTTTTCATGGCAACCAGTTGCGCTTCGCAGCGACGATGCCGCAACTGAACCACAGTGCCCAGATGCGCGTTGAAGCGTACCCATTTCTGACCATTGCGTTCAAAAGGTTCGATTTCCGTGGCATGCAGGCTCGACGTGCTCGCACCGGTATCGATTTTTGCCCGCAGGCCTGCCACCCCCAGATCGGGAAGCGCCACCCACTCGCGCAGGCCGATGACTGTCAGATGATCGAATGTCTTCAATGCGATTCCGTACTTCTCAAGACTTCTGCCAGGCCTCGGGATTTATCCGGGCCAGCGCTTTGAATGCAGGTTTTGCGAACAGATAGCCCTGCATCAGGGAAATGCCGCAATCAGCCAGAAAATCCCGCTCTTCAACGTGTTCGATACCTTCGGCGATAAGCTTAATCCCCAAGTCCGTACACATTGTGACAACGCCACGAACAATGGCCTGACGTGCGCGATTGCGGTGAATATCGCGAATCAGGTGCATGTCGAGTTTTATCAGATCGGGTTGAAAATCAGCCAGCAGCGTCAGGCCGGAATAACCGGCACCGAAATCGTCGATGGCGGTCATGAAACCGAACTCCCGGTATTCGCGCAGGATATTGCTCAAATGGCCGTTATTGCAGACATGTTCGCTTTCGATGGTTTCGAAAATCAACCGCTCGATGGGGAAATCATGCCGCTTGGCTGCTTCCAGCGTGCTGCGAATGCAAAGCTCGGGACGATACACGGCATTTGGCAAAAAGTTGATCGATAACCGCTCGGTCATGCCCAGATTCGCAGCGCCGGCGATGGCGGTGGTGCGGCAGCTCTGATCGAATCGATAGCGGTTCTGGTCGGTCACCTGACTCAGGACCGACATTGCGCCCTCGCCGTTGGGCCCGCGAACCAGCGCCTCGTGGGCGAAGATCGAATGATCGTGAAGATTCACGATCGGCTGATAGGCATAGTCGAACGAAAAATCGAGCTCTGGACTGTCTGTGCATCCCGCACACCCTTTTCTCGGGGCGGTCAACGAAGTTGGAAAATCTGTCACGTCGCGCTCCATAGGGGTGTGGGGCAATGAAAAGGTGAATAGCTGTTTTTGACAAGCACGTATCGGTTACTTCATGTTCATAGTGGAGCAGAAAAAGTGGGCGAGCGTGTGCTGACGCCTGGTTTATCTGGCCCGGTAACGTTCAGACTGTCACATTGATGAGGAATTCAAATGGCGCAAAAGCCGGAAGAAGACGATAAGGTCCGCCTGGATAAATGGCTGTGGGCCGCGCGCTTTTTCAAAACCCGTGCGCTGGCCAAAGCGGCTATTGAAAGCGGAAAGGTGCACTGTCGCGGCGAACGTTGCAAGCCCGGCAAGGAGCCTCGTATCGGTGACGAGTTTCAGATCCGCATGGGTTTCGACGACCGCACCGTAGTCGTCGAGGCTCTGTCCATCGTACGGCGTGGCGCGCCGGAGGCACAGACGCTGTATCACGAGACACCCGAGAGCATCACCAGGCGCGAGAATGCGGCGGCTCAGCGCAAGGCCGGCAACCTGGGGGTGACCACCGACGGAAAGCCGACCAAGAAACAACGCCGGGATCTTTTCGGCTTCCGCGCCAGCCAGAACAACGACTGAAACACGGCACCGGGCAGCTCCGGCTATCAGTCCGACGTGCCATCCAGCTTGGAAGCGCACCGCATAGCTCCTAAAATGCGGTCAATCCGCATGGCCCACGGCGCTTTCGAGTGCCGGACGGTGCTTCCTCAGCCGCGTGCCATCCATTGTCATTACTTCAGATACCTTGCCTACCTATGCATGATTTCCCGAACATCGATTTCACCCAACGCTTCATCTTCGACGAAAGCGACGTTCGCGGAGAACTGGTCGCCCTGGAGCGCAGCTACGCCGAAGTGCTCGCCAAGCATCCCTACCCGGAGCCGGTCGCGCAGTTGCTTGGCGAACTGATGGCGGCTGCCGCGCTGCTCGTCGGCACCCTCAAATTCGACGGCCTGCTGATCCTCCAGGCACGCTCCAGCGGCGCAGTGCCGTTGCTGATGGTCGAGTGCTCCAGCGAGCGTGAACTGCGTGGCATCGCCCGTTATGACGAGGCACTGGTCACAGCAGGCGCAGGTCTGCAGGACCTGATGCCCGATGGCTCGCTGGCATTGACCATCGACCCGAACAAGGGCAAGCGCTATCAGGGCATTGTTGCCCTCGACGGCGTCGACCTGTCGGAAAGCCTCTCCAACTATTTCGTGATGTCCGAACAGCTGGGCACGCGTTTCTGGCTCAAGGCCGACGGTCATCGCGCCCGTGGTTTGTTGCTGCAACAGCTGCCCATCGCACAGATCACCGATCCGGAAGAGCGCGACGCCAGCTGGGAGCACGTCATCACCTTGGCGAACACCCTTACGGCCGAGGAAATGCTCGGGCTGGACAACCAGACCATTCTGCATCGCCTGTATCACGAAGACCCGGTTCGCCTGTTCGACGAGCAGCCCATCTGCTTTCGCTGCAGTTGCTCGCGTGAGCGTTCGGCCAATGCGCTGGCCAGCCTTGGGCTGGAGGACGCGCAGCAATTGGTTATCGAGCACAACGGCACGATCGAGATCGATTGCCAGTTCTGCAACGAACGCTATCTGTTCGATGCCACTGACGTCGCGCAGCTGTTTGCTGGCGGCGGTGTCGATTCGCCATCTGACACGCGCCATTAATCATCGCGTAAAGAGCCTCAGAAAACGGTGTGGGCCCCTGTAATGCTGTTCTGACAGGAGGGTCCTACCATTTCCGGACATTTCTGGCATAATCCGGCCCACTTTTACGCTGTAGTAGTGGTTGTTTTTTTACTACAAAACCGTTTGGAGCACTCGGCCACAGGCCGACGGGGAACCTCATGACGCAAACCAACAACGCTGTGTACACCGATCTGAGCACCGACGAACTGGTCAAGGAAGCCCTTGCCCGCAAAGAAGGCGTACTGTCCGATACTGGCGCACTGGTTGTGGAGACAGGCCATCGTACTGGCCGTTCGCCGGTCGATCGTTTCATCGTTGAAGAGCCGAGCACTCAGGACGCCATCGCCTGGGGCCCGATCAACCGCAAGTTCCCGGCCGAGAAATTCGACGCCCTGTGGAACCGTGTCGGCGCGTACCTCGCCGAGCGCGAGCGCTTCGTTTCCCATGTTCATGTAGGCTCCGATCCTGCGCACTACCTGCCAGTCAAGATGACCACCGAGACTGCGTGGCACAATCTGTTCGGCCGTTGCCTGTTCATCAACCCCGAACAGTACAACCCGGCTGGCAAGGACGAGTGGGAAATCCAGAACGCACCATGGTTCGTCTGCGACCCTGAGCGTGACGGCACCAACTCCGACGGCACCGTGATCATCAACTTCGCCGCCCGCAAGGTGCTGATCGCAGGCATGCGTTATGCCGGCGAAATGAAGAAAGCCATGTTCTCGGTGCAGAACTTCCTGCTCCCGGCGTCCGACGTGCTGCCGATGCACTGCGCGGCCAACATGGGCGAAGAGGGCGATGTAACCCTGTTCTTCGGTCTGTCCGGCACCGGCAAGACCACCCTGTCCGCCGACGAAAGCCGTTACCTGATCGGTGACGACGAGCACGGCTGGGGCGAAGGCGTGGTGTTCAACATCGAAGGCGGTTGCTATGCCAAGTGCATCGACCTGTCCGAGAAGAACGAGCCGGTCATCTGGAAAGCCATCCAGCACGGCGCCGTACTGGAAAACGTCGTACTCGACCCGGTCACCAAAAAAGCCGACTACGCCGACAGCAGCCTGACCCAGAACAGCCGCGCCGCCTACCCGCGCGAACTGATCGAGAAGCGCGCACCGAAAAACCTCGGTGGCGAGCCGAACGCCGTTATCTTCCTGACCTGCGACCTGACCGGCGTACTGCCGCCTGTGTCGATCCTCAGCGAAGAACAGGCTGCCTACCACTTCCTGTCGGGTTACACCGCACTGGTCGGCTCGACTGAAATGGGTTCGGGTTCGGGCATCAAGTCCACCTTCTCCACCTGCTTCGGCGCACCGTTCTTCCCGCGTCCGGCTGGCGAATACGCAGAGCTGCTGATCAAGCGCATCCGCGGCTTCAAATCCAAGGTCTACCTGGTCAACACCGGCTGGACCGGCGGTGGCTACGGCGTCGGCAAGCGCTTCAACATCCCGACCACCCGTGGCGTGATCGCAGCGATCCAGAGCGGCGCACTGATCGGTGCCGAAACCGAACACCTCGACACCATCAACCTCGACGTACCGAAGTCGGTACCCGGCGTCGATACCGGCCTGCTCAACCCACGCAACACCTGGGCTGACAAGGCTGCCTACGACGAAGCGGCAAAAGCACTGGCTGGCTTGTTCGTGGAGAACTTCAAAAAGTTCGACGTGAGCGACGCCATCAAGGCTGCGGGTCCGAAGTTGTAATTAAACATCTTCAGGGTCACACGCCCGTGTGACCCTCGAAAATGCTCAAGCAAACGCCTCGACTTGTCGGGGCGTTTGCTTGTCTGGAATACTGATTTTCACTGACGACGATGATCAGGAGGTGTGTTGTGGGCGTAAACGGGATTCAGATACGGCGTTTCGTGCCGAGCGACGAGTCAGGTGTGTCGGCGATGATTCTGCCGATCCAGCGTGAAGAGTTCGGTATTCCCATTACCGCCGAAGACCAGCCTGACCTGAAAGCGATTCCGGAGTTTTACCAGACCGGCACAGGGGATTTCTGGGTCGCGGTACAAGACGATCAGGTCATCGGCAGCATCGGTCTCAGAGACATCGGCGCAGGGCAGGCAGCACTGCGCAAGATGTTTGTCGCCGCCCCGTTTCGCGGCCGGGAATTCTCCGTTGCAGCCAGACTGCTCGAGCGCCTGATCGAGGAATCAACTCGCAAGGGCGTCAGCGAAGTATTCCTGGGCACGACCGACAAGTTTCACGCTGCGCATCGCTTCTATGAAAAGCACGGCTTTAGAGAGATCACCAAGGAGGACCTGCCTGCGAGCTTTCCGTTGATCGCGGTGGACAGCAAGTTCTATGTGCTGGCCTTGAAAGAACAATGACGTGGCTACACCGCAGCGGTGTCGGCGAACCGCAATGCAGCAGAACGCCGACAGCCATAGAGGGCGCGCGAACCCGCGTGCTCCGTTACAGGCGCTCAAGTCCCCTGAATGCCTGACTGGCTTTTCAGCGTGTTGAAAATGTCCATCGCCGAGCTGTCCCCAGATGTGATGTTGGCGGCGTAATGGGCGGGGTATTGGGCCTTTTCTATGGGTGGCAGCTGGTCGTAATGGGCGAGAAGCATCACCAGTGTTTGCGTGCTTTTGCCGGTTTCGTTGTATTCGTCGGTATATCTTTGGCAGATGGCCCTTTTCCATACTTGCTCTTGAGCGTAGTTTTCGGAGTACGCAGCACTTCTTTCGTTAATTGTGAAGTCGCTATCTTCGTCGTACATGATCAGCCTCAGTTGATCTTGAGATAACCCCGCGAACGGATTTGCTCCTGCCCCGTTCTTGAACGAAGTCGCTTGCCTGGCCCTTTCGAGCAGTGCAGGGTCGTCCGTGTCCGGTATCTCTGCGTCGTGCAGTTTTCTATTGGAGTAATAGCTGTTGCCTGCAATTTTGTCACTGATGCTTTTTGCTAGAGAGCCCAAGCTTTTGAAGTCAAGACCGCTGTCGCGAACCTGGGCGCGTGCGGCACTATTGCTCAATTGACTGGACAATTTCGAGAGGGTGGCGCTGTCAATGGCTGGCTCAGAAGTGTGCTCTTTTAGGCGGGAACTTATATTCGTGACGGAGGTACTTTTCTCGACAGTCGTTACTATAGTGTTATGGGTGAGGTGGGCGACGGATGTTGTATCAATCATGCTGCGTCCTCGCTGCTGGGGCCAATCCATGGCTTTATATTCACTCCCTGTATCGGCCAAGCCGGAGTCAGCTTTAACTTTCCGTTAAAAACGTGCGTATCAAAATGCGACACGCACGCTTCGGCGCTTATTTCATTGTGAATTCAGCAGCCCACGCATAAGTGGAAAGATTGGTGGCACGAGACGTCGCCGTGCAGACAGCGCCACCTTCGGAGTTTGCGGTCCGGTTCCACTTTGGCACCTTGACACCACCCGCACCGGGAAGCTTTATGAAGGTGGTCGAGAATACGCAAACTTTGGAGCCCATGACGTAGCGAACACTGGCGTAGTTTGTATCCGGTGATAGAGTGCTTTGCGTGGAGTAACTATCTGAATCCCCAGGCTGGACGTTTGGTGCAATAGCCGTTCTGGTATTACGCTGAGTCGATACTTCGTTGCGGGTGACGACTTTATACTCCGCCACGTCCGTGCCCAGATTTTTAAAAGTTAAAGTCACCGGCGGCCCCGCCTGCGCAGCAACAGCGGCGCATAGTGTATGCGAGCGCGAAAGAAGTCAGTAAAATTTTTTTGGCTTTCATTATGGGTCGTTCCTGAGTCAAGTAATTAAATTCGTATTTTTTAAGCAAGGCTGGCGCAAGACGGCACTGCACTATTAATTCGTGGCCGCAGCCTGTCGCCCAGATAAAACCACTGGCGTATGAGTGCGCAGTTGTGAGCGCCGCTCACGTAAAGCATTCTTTATTTAGAAGGTATACAGAGGAAAACTCTATGGTGAAACACAGGCAATTCCGCTGCACGGGTCAGACGAAAAGATTAATTTTTCGCAGTTCGTGATGATGTTTTAGCACGATGGGCGGGAAAGAAAAGTAGGAAACTTCTGATTCTTTGCAAATCAGTTAATGACGATAATTGTTCTTGTCTTTTAGTATCGAGTTGGATTAACTGCGCTGGCAGAAATTGTAAGTGTGCAGATTAAAGCGCCCCTCAGAGCTGAAGGGCGCATCTCTCTACTTCACGTCACCGCATAAAACTTGCGCACATACGCAGTGCTGGTCCACTTGCAGGGCGCGCCTTGGGCGACGAATACGGTATCGCCGGTGTTCACGGTCAGGCTCGGGCCGTTTTCCAGGCTCAGCTCGACGCTGCCTTCGATCAGGTTCATCAGTTCATGGATCTTGTGCGGCCGCGAGATGCGCTCGTAGGGTGTCGAGTCCCACACGCCGATACGCAGGGTGCTGGCGGTGTCTTCGAAGAGGTTGTTGCTGCGGCATTGCGGCAGCGCGCTGATCATGATCGCCGGGTCTGGCGGTGAAGACGGCGTGAGCGTGGCGAGGCGGTCGAGCGCGGTGATGCCGGGCTTGTCTGGCCCGCTGGCCTGGGTGGACGCGCAGAACGCCCAGAGGCTGTCCGGTTGCGCGTCGATACGTACTTGAGTGCCGCGACCGATCACGGCACTTTCGCCGGTCTTGATGGTGAGGCTCTCGGCACCGGAGGTCAGGGTGACGGACCCGCGATGCATCACCAGCATTTCGGTGTAGGGGTAGGCTGCCACTGACAGCGACGTGCCGAAGTGCACGAGGCCGGCCGCAATGCCCTGATCATCGATGAACGCTGTGCGACGCTCAGTATCGAACGAGTCATGCGCATCGATGGGGCCAGTGGTGAATTCGGTGTCTACCGGGCTGAGGTCAGCGCGGGCCAATAGCAAAACAGTGGGTTGGGGCATCGGGTCGGGCTCCTGAAGTTGAAGCGTTGATGATCGTTCCCACGCTCCGGACTCAGCGTCATACACAAATCCGCTTTTGCTTCTGGCCGGAGGCCGTAGGAGCGAACTTGTTCGCGAAAGGGCCGGTATGATCGCCTGTCTTCGCGAACAAGTTCGCTCCTACGCCCTGCGGGCAGAAGCCTGAAAGGCACGCATTCTGGGCTCTCCAGGACTTATGTATAACGATGAGCGCTCTGCGTGGTAATGCATTTCGTGACGCTCTGCGAGAGCATTGGCACGATGAGGTGCTTACGGGCGATCAGCCGATCGCCTGGGTTATCAACGCAAACTGGCTCACACCTTCGCGGGCTTGCGGAACTGCGCCCATGCTCATGCAGGTCACGCTGTCGACGCGCTTGAGGCCGGCTTCCTCCAGCCAGTAGGCCAGGCCGCTGTCGGTCGGGATGTCGATACGTACGAAGGCATAAGGCACGCGAGCCAGCAGCTCTCCAATCATGTGCCTGGCCTGGTCAACGCTCTGGGCAACAACAGGGCCGATGCACAGGCCACGACCGAACGGGCGCAACAGGGCAAAGGCCTGCAACTGGCCGTCGCGCTCAATGCCGACAGCGTGTTCAAGGTTGTTCAGCACATCGCCCAGCGTCACCGAGCGGTCCATACCCGAACCGGCGTTGGCCAGTTCCAGCACACGAGGGTGGTCAGCCTCGCTCAGCCCCCGGCAACGTTCCTGTGCCTTCAGTTCGGTGGTGCCGGGCGGTTGCGCCTGCCCCTGACGCTGCTGGATCTCGCCAAAGCTGACGAACCCCATCTTCGCGTAGAGCGGCGCACCCGCCAGCGTGGCGTTGAGGACCGCCGTGCGCGGCGCGACGCTGCCGACGGCCAGCTCCATCAGCTTGCGACCAATGCCCTTGCCCTGGTAATCGTCACTGACGATCACCAGACCGATGGTGGAAAACTCGCCCTGATGACAGGCAAAGGCACTGCCGATCAACCGCCCGTTGTGTAACGCGACAAAGCCTTGGGCGACACGTTGCAGCATGGCCCAGTCTTCAAGCCGATGCGGCCACTTCAGGGCGATGGACAGTTCATGCGCGTTGCCGACATCGGCGGCGGTCATGGGGCGAAATTCAAAGTCGAGGCGTTGCTGAGCGAGCATGACGTGTCTCCGTCCATAAGGATGCACAGGCAAATAAAAGGTGCGGCAGGTGTGTTGTATCCCACCTGTGGCGAGAGGTGACAAGAGGGCGGAACGCATTCGGCAGATTCCACAAACCGCCGTTCGCCAGACCACAGTTACTGCTTAAATCGGCCGAGGGCTCGGCAGCAAATGCTTGTGGTTTTCGGACCTCAGGCGTTTTTAAACCCCGGCAAACCATTGGCCGTACGCCGAGCTTTTTCAGAGTTTTCCTAGGTGATGAAGCCCAAAAGATACCCGTTTTCCGAGCTGATCTTTCACTCGGGTCGTTGGTGATAATCCCTTCGAAAGCCTCTTAATATTATCCGGATTAAACTGATTGCTTAACTCCGTATCTGCTGCCACAGTTTTCCAGAATGCCTTCCTGAACGTGTCGAAACTGGTAAAGCTTTTACCCCGGAGTTGGTCCGCAATACGAGTTGGGATCGGCGCACCAAGCCCAACCCCGGCACCGGCCAGCCAGATGCCTGTCACGTCCTGCCCCTGCCCTGTCACTGTGCCCGGATCGTGGCGCACGTTCATCACGATGTAGAGCGGTTTTATACCCGAGTCGGCCGGAAAAACGAGGATGAAATCCTTGTAATCAGGCGGATGAATCGGGTCAACGATCATGTTATCCGCTTGTTCGGTCGGCGGATAAATCCAGATATGCGGGGCTTGTGGAGCGGCTTCCATTGCTGGAATGCCCAGCGTGTCAGAAGGATTGGCAGCAGGCGTCCAGATTAATGTAATGCCGTCGCCAAAATCGGCCACCTGCTGTACCGGAATCTCATCCCTGATGGCACCTAATGCCAGGCTGTCTAGCGGGTGGCACCTAATGCCCTTCGGGCAGATCAAGATATGGCCTTAGGCCTCTTTGAAGCCCGGTAAACCATTGGAAAGACAGTAGTCTTTGATTGTTTGTACTACGCCGTTCGGCGAGTCATCTAGACCATCTTCTGGGTAGAACAGCAAGTCGCTACCTGCAGGGTGCGGCACGATCTTGTTGAAGTGCTCTACCAAATCTCCACGATCCTCTTCCGTTCCAGCATCGTCGATAGCGTCAATCAGGGCTTTGAATTCGTGCTCTGTGTAGTCGGCAAGAGCGCTCTTAAATTCCATTACTCACCTCCTCTATGAATGTCGATATGACGTCTTGGCGTAACAGCTCGAAGATTGTCGGCATCGTACACGGCACCACCGTCTTTGATTAATTCTACGTGGTGCAGTTCGAATGCGATGCGCTTTCCTGCGTGCTCGCTTTTCGGTGCTGCGGGGGCCAAGCCTTTCGCCATGCCGGACAGGTTACGTGAGCCGAATTGCTGACTTAACTCCGAGTCATTAGCTACCGAGATCCAAAATGCCTTCCTGAACGCGTCGAAACTGGCAAAGCTTTTACCTCGGAGCTGGTCCGCAATACGAGTTGGGATCGGCGCACCAAGCCCAACCCCGGAACCGGCCAGCCAGATGCCTGTCACGTCCTGCCCCTGCCCTGTCACTGTGCCCGGATCGTGGCGCACGTTCATCACGATGTAGAGCGGTTTTATACCCGAGTCGGCCGGAAAAACGAGGATGAAATCCTTGTAATCAGGCGGATGAATCGGGTCAACGATCATGTTATCCGCTTGTTCGGTCGGCGGATAAATCCAGATCTGCGGGGCTTGTGGAGCGGCTTCCATTGCTGGAATGCCCAGCGTGTCAGAAGGATTGGCAGCAGGCGTCCAGATTAATGTAATGCCGTCGCCAAAATCGGCCACCTGCTGTTCGCCCTGGGTAACGAACTGTACGACCGGGATCATCTCCCAGTCGCGGCGCTTCTGAGTGTTGTAACCGTAACCTTTCAGCGTGCCGTCGGCTTGTTGCTCTACGTGCAACCGAACCCGCGTACGGCCTTCCTTGAGCGACTTAATCTGCTCGTCGGTGTACAGACTGCTGTCACCGAGGCTTGACGGCCAAAGCAGTGCAACCACACCGGCCAAAGCACCTGCGGCAACACCTGCCGTAACAACGCCTGTTCCTGTCACCGTGCCAGTCGCAGCCGTTCCCGTTCCCGTGCCCGCAGCAACAGCAGCTCCAGCTGTGCAAAGACCGCCACATGAAGCACCGGCAGAAGCCATGGCCGTTCCGCCGAGCAAGAGGGTTCCTAGGGCCGAAGGTAAGGCACTGCCGCTGATTTTTTTAAGTTGAATGTTGCCGTTAGCGTCCGTTTCGCGACCGCCGAACAAGGCAAATTCGCCATACTCTTTGACCGCATCGGTGGGAATCGCGCCGGAAGGACTAACGTAATTAATCGTGCCGTCAGGCAGCTTGCAGGGTTTGGTAAACGTGCAGCCGACTGCTGGCTGTTCATGCTTTTTGGGCTGCTTGATCAAGCTGGCTTCATAAGCCTGCTGTCTGGCCAACATGGCCTGATAAGGCTTTTGCACTTCTTCGCGTTTGGCAATTTCAGAGTCTGTCATGTCACGGAAATAACGACCGCCGTTACCGCCGCCACCGCCTCCGCCGTAACGTTGCCAAACCTGTGGGACGTCCTTGTTTCTGGCCATATGACTTTCCTTGTTTCGGCCCACAAGGTTAACGGTTGCGAAAACGCGCTCAAATGCTAGCCAATAGCCATTCAAAAAAGAGGGGCTTCGCATAATGGACGCTATGGCTAAATCCTTGCCGGGGCTTCGCGATTTTCCCGGCTTCGGATTCTGCCCGTTCGGGCGGCAATTACCATAACGTCGACCGCATTATGCGAAGCCACAGATACGAAACCTGGGGGCTTCTTGCTGATCATTTGCGCGCAGGCTCGTCAAACAATACCGGCGTGAGAAAAAGAACCAGCTCAGTACTGGCCGATACCGTCGAACTACTGGTGAACAACCATTTGAAGCAGGGATTTTACCTATGAACGGCACGCTTTAACGACGGTTGTATCCAGATCTGAATAAACACCGCCCAAAGCAATGGTCTGGCCAAACGGCGAAAAAAACCGGGACGTCAGGGACGTTGTATTGATCGGCAGCACGCCATTCATAGCGTTGGAGTAATCAGGCTCATCCTTTGAAAGGATGACATCCCGCAGCACGCCCTTATCGTTAACGATCGGAGTTACGTCGAGCGACACCGGAGGTTTTCTGGGCGCATAACACTCTTTATATGGCAGAGGTTTTTGCTTCTTGCCGATCATCAAACGCGGCGCAGTTTCTGCGGCGCAAACCCGCGTGTTTGAGCCCGAGCGCCCTGAAAAGGGTCATAAAAGCGCCGAAAACCGGGCTCTGCCCAAGGCTGGAGCGCCCCGCAAAGTCTGCTGAGCGCGCACCTCAAAACGGTGGTTTCTATCAAGCAGCCATCACTTTTAACGCCATATGCTGATTTCACGGTGTTGTAATGAGGTTGTGCTGCAGCGTGCATCACCGCCCCTGGACATCAGGCCGGATTGCTCGTCATGCCATGACCTCAACGAACTTTCAGGACCGCACACAATGAGCTTTCTTCGACCAAAATTCATTACGTTCGACTGCTACGGCACGTTGACCAATTTCCACATGGGCACCATGACGCGCGAGCTGTTTGCCGACCGCGTTCCGGCTGAACAGATGGATCAGTTCGTCAGGGATTTTTCGGCGTATCGTCTGGATCAGGTCATGGGTGACTGGATGCCATACGACGAAATCCTCAAGGTTGCACTGGCGCGCACCTGCAAGCGCTGGAACGTTGAATACCGCGAAGAAGGCCAACTGTATTACGACGCCGTGCCGACTTGGGGCCCACACGCCGATGTGCCTGCCGGTCTGGCGAAAATCGCCGACAAGATCCCGCTGGTGATTTACTCCAACGCCAGCGACAGCCAGATCATGTCCAACGTCGAAAAGCTCGGTGCACCGTTCCACAAGGTGTTCACCGCCGACCAGGCCAAGGTCTACAAGCCGCGTCTGGCAGCCTTCGAGTTCATGCTCGACAACCTGGGTTGCGGTCCGGAAGACATCTTGCATGTGTCATCGAGCTTCCGTTACGACCTGTTCTCGGCGCATGACATGAAAATCAAAAACAAGGCATTTGTGGCTCGCGGTCATGAACAGCCCGCCAACAGCTTCTACGAATATCATCAGATTCCGGATATCGGCGGACTGGCCGCTCTGGTCGGCCTCTAAGCCAGGCAAATCGCGTGACACCGGCATTTTTCAAGGTGCTCTTCGATGAGTGACAAGGGGAACGATATGCGCAGTGAGTCTTACTGGCTCGATACGGCTCCAGACTTTACCGGCGCGCAGGACGGCGCAGTGGAGGGGCAGGCTGACGTGGTGGTGGTCGGTGGCGGTTTCACCGGCCTTGCGGCGGCGCGTGCATTGGCCTTGAAAGGTGCCAGCGTGGTGGTTCTGGAAGCGGGCCGGGTGATCGGCGAAGCGTCGGGGCGCAATGGCGGACAGTGCAATACCGGCGTGGCCCAGGACTATGCGTCGTTAAGCGCAACCCTGGGTGCCGATCAGGCCCGCGAGTATTACAAGGCTTACGAAAGCGCGGTGCAGAGCGTCGTGACGGTGATCGACGAAGAAAACATCGCCTGCGACGTCAAGCGTAACGGCAAGCTCAAGCTGGCGGCCAAGCCAGGGCATTACGAAGGGCTGGCGCGCACTTGCGAGCTGATCCGCCGTGAAGTCGATGCTGACGTCGAGCTGCTGTCCGCTCAGGACGTGCGCGCCGAAATCGATTCGAACGAGTTTCACGGTGGCCTGCTGCAGCGCAACGGCATACAGATGCATGTCGGACGTTTCGGTCTGGGTCTCGCCGATGCGGCGGTGCGTCATGGCGCAAGGGTGTACCAGAACGCGACGGTAAAGGACTGGAAAGCCAACCGTGGCGGCTTTGTGGTCAACACCTCGAAAGGCTCGATCCAGGCCGGACAGCTGCTGTTGGCGACCGGTGCCTGCCAGCATGGCGGGCTGGGCTGGTATCGCCGGCGCATCGTGCCGGTCGGCAGCTTCGTCATCGTCACTGAAGTGTTGCCGCAAGCGCTGATCGACCAACTGTTTCCCCACCAGCGCGCTTACGTGACCAGCCGTTTGATCGGCAACTATTTCCGCCTCACACCGGACAACCGCCTGCTGTTCGGTGGGCGGGCACGCTTCGCCATGTCCAACAGCAGCTCCGACGCCAAGAGCGGCAAGGTGCTGCAGGCGGCCATGGTGCAGATGTTTCCGCAACTGGCACACGTCAAGGTCGACTACTGCTGGGGCGGGCTGGTGGACATGACCTCCGACCGTCTGCCACGTGCAGGCGAACACAACGGGGTCTTCTACTCGATGGGTTACAGCGGCCACGGTGTGCAGATGTCGGTGCACATGGGGCGGATGATGGCCGAAGTCATGGAAGGCAAGGCGCAGGCCAACCCCTGGAAGGACCTGAGCTGGCCAGCCATTCCCGGCCACTTCGGCAAGCCATGGTTTCTGCCGCTGGTAGGCGCGTATTACCGCTATCAGGACAGCCGCCACTGAGTGTTTGTCTGACCGTCGTCGTGTGTGTTTGAAGGACGCTCCGGCCAACCGTGAGCAATTCGGAATTTCCCCTTTTCGACAGGTAGAACTGATATGGCTGATAAAAAAACCGACTCCGCGTTGATCACAGGTGAAGACAGCCTGCGGGTTTTCGAAGGTCTCAATCGTGGCCTGTCGCGGCGCGATGCGTTGCGCATGCTGGGTGTTGCAGGTGTAGTTGCGGCGGGCTCCACCAGCCTGTTCGGCGCGGCCGGCAAGGTCTTTGCCGACGACGCGGATGCCCCTGTCAAAGGCAAGCCGGGCGGCCGCATTCGGGTTGCCGGCATGTCCAGTTCTACCGCCGATACGCTGGACCCGGCCAAGGGCGCGCTGTCCACCGACTACGTACGTCATTTCATGTTCTACAACGGCCTGACGCGTTTCGACAGCCATCTGGTGCCGCACATGGAACTGGCCGAGAAGATCGAAAGCGACAACGCGACCGTCTGGACCGTGACCCTGCGCCAGGGCGTGACCTTCCACAACGGCAAGGCGCTGACCGCTGGCGACGTGGTGTTCTCCCTGTCGCGCCACAAGGACCCGGCCACCGGCTCGAAAGTCCTGCCACTGATGGCGCAGTTTTCCGAGATCAAGGCCACCGGCCCGCTGGAAGTGCAGATCACCCTCAGCTCGCCAAACGCCGAGCTGCCGTCGATCCTCGCGGTCTCGCACCTGCTGATCGTGCCTGAAGGCACTACCGACTTCAGCAAAGGCATCGGTACCGGGCCGTTCACCGTCAAGGAATTCAACCCTGGCGTGCGCTCGGTCAGTGCGCGCAACCCCAACTACTGGAAGCCGGGCCTGCCGTATCTGGACGAAATCGAATTCATCGCCATCGCCGACGAGCCATCGCGGGTCAATGCGCTGCTGTCCGGCGATGTGCACATGATCAACGAGGTCAATCCGCGCTCGACCACACGCATTGCCGCCAGCGCCAAACACCGCGTGGTCGATGCCCCGTCCGGCAACTACACCGACCTGATCATTCGTCAGGACCAGATGCCTGGCAAGAGCCCGGAATTCACCGAGGCCATGAAGTACCTGCTGGACCGTGAACAGGTCAAATCGGCGGTGTTCCGTGGCTACGCCCGCGTGGGTAACGACCACCCGATCTCGCCAGGCTCGCGCTACTTCAACGCTGACCTGCCACAGCGCGCCTACGACCCGGAAAAAGCCAGATTCCTGCTCAAGAAAGCCGGCATGGAAAAGATCACCATGGCCGTCGCGGCATCGCCTGCCGCGACCGGTTCGGTGGACATCGCCGTGCTGCTGCAACAGTCCGCCAAGCAGGCCGGCCTGACCCTCAACGTCAACCGTTTGCCAAGCGACGGCTACTGGTCCAACCACTGGATGAAGCACCCGCTGAGCTTCGGCAACATCAACCCGCGCCCGAACGCCGACGTAATCTTCTCGCAGTTCTTCCAGTCCACCGCGCCGTGGAATGAATCCGGCTGGAAAAACGACCAGTTCGACCAGTTGCTGTTGCTGGCCCGTGGCGAAACCGACGAAGCCAAGCGCGGCAAAATGTATGGCGACATGCAGGCTCTGGTCAGCCAGAACTGCGGCATTGGCATCCCTGTGTTCATCAGCAACATCGACGGTGTGGACAAGCGTATCCAGGGCTACTCCAGCAACCCGCTGGGCGGCTTCATGGGTTACATGTTCAGCGAGCAGGTGTGGCTGGACGCGTAAATGAAACGCTGAACCGAGCAGGAGGACGCAGATGAATAGCAACACACTCTGGTTGATCGTGCAGCGCTTCGGCGCAGCGATCGTGACGTTGTTGATCGTTTCCATCGTGGTCTTCGCCATAACGGCGGTGTTGCCTGGAGACGCCGCACAACAGGCCCTTGGACAATTCGCGACGCCTGAACAGGTCGCGGCATTGCGTACCCAACTGGGCCTCGATCAGCCAGGTGTGGTGCGTTATCTGCATTGGTTGACCAACCTGCTCGGCGGCAACCTCGGCGAATCGGTCTCCAACGCGATGCCGGTGTCGGAGCTGATTGCCGGACGCTTCCCCAAAACCCTGATGCTGTCGGCCACCACCGCGCTGGTATCGGTGCCGGTAGCGCTGGCACTGGGGATTGGCGCAGCGATGTACCGCGGCAGTCGCCTGGATAGCGCGCTGAATTTCATCACCCTGTCACTGGTCGCCGTACCCGAATTTCTGGTGGCGACGCTGGCGGTGCTGATTTTCGCCGTCAATCTGGGCTGGCTGTCCGCGCTGTCCTACGGCGCCGATGTCAGCTCGCCGTGGCAGTTCATGCGCACCTACGCGTTGCCGGTGATGACCCTGTGCTGCGTGATCGTGGCGCAGATGGCGCGCATGACCCGCGCTGCGGTCATCGACCAGCTGGACAGCCCGTATGTGGAAATGGCGCGCCTCAAGGGCGTCAGCCCGGTGCGTATCGTATTGCGCCACGCCTTGCCGAACGCCATCGGGCCGATCGTCAACGCCGTGGCACTGAGCCTGTCGTACCTGCTCGGCGGCGTCGTCATCGTCGAGACCATCTTCAACTATCCCGGCATCGCCAGCCTGATGGTCGATGCCGTGACCAACCGTGACATGGCCCTGGTACAGGGCTGCACGATGCTGTTCTGCTCCGCTTACCTTGGGTTGGTGCTGATGGCCGACCTGTGTGCAATTCTTTCCAATCCGAGGCTGAGAACCCAATGACTCAATTCATTGCGAAATCGACGCCTGCGGCGCCGCAACCGGTGCTTCGCAAAAAGGCTTCCCGTCCGACCTCATGGCTTGGCCTGCTGGGCGCTACGGTGTGCTTCATCTGGTTGATGGTCGCTCTGTTCGGCCCTTGGCTGGCACCGCATCCGGTGGGCGAAGTGGTCTCTGACAACATGTTCGAAAACATGAGCGCAGCCTACCCGTTCGGCACTGATTACCTGGGCCGCGACATGCTCAGCCGCGTGCTGGTCGGCGCGCGCTTCACCGTCGGCCTGGCATTGATTTCTGCCGTGCTGGCCAGCGGCATCGGCACGCTGTGCGCGCTGCTGTCAGTGGTCGCGCCAAAATGGCTGGACGAGATCATCAGCCGCCTGATGGACGCGTTCATCTCGATCCCCAGCAAAATGCTGGCGCTGATCATGGTCTCGGCATTCGGCTCGTCCGAGGTGCTGCTGATCTGCACGGCGGTACTGAGCTACACGCCAGGCGCATTTCGGATCGCGCGCAGCCTGGCGGTGAACATCGAGGCGCTGGAGTACGTGCAAGTGGCGCGCACACGCGGCGAGGGCCGTATCTACATTGCCTGCCGGGAAATCCTGCCGAACATGCTCAACCCGGTCATGACCGACCTGGGCCTGCGCTTCGGCTTCATCGTCTTGCTGCTCAGCGGCATGAGCTTTCTGGGGCTCGGTGTACAACCGCCTGACGCCGACCTTGGCTCGCTGGTCCGCGAGAACATCGGCGGGCTCAGCCAGGGCGCGCCGGCCATCGTGATCCCGGCACTGGCCATCGGCACTCTGACCATCGGCGTGAACCTGCTCATCGACCGGCTGGCCTCGCGGCGCGGTCGTCGTTCGGGAGGGCATTGAGATGAGCCAGTTGATTCGTGTGCAAGACCTGCGCGTGGTTGCCGATGGCGACCATGGCGAGCTGGAGATCGTCAAAGGTGTCAGCTTTGCGCTGGAAAAAGGTGAAGTGCTGGCACTGATCGGTGAGTCGGGCTCCGGCAAGACCACCATCGCGCTGGCCCTGCTGGGTTACGCCCGACGCGGTTGCACGCTGGCCGGCGGGGTGGTTCAAGTGGGCGAGCACGACATGCTCAGCCTGCCCGAAAGCCAATTGCAGGGCCTGCGTGGTAATCGCGTTTCCTACATCGCGCAAAGCGCCGCAGCGGCCTTCAACCCGGCAAAAAAGCTGATCGATCAGGTGATCGAAGGTGCGTTGATTCACGGCCTGGGCAGCCGCACGGAACTGGAAGCCAAGGCCGTCGAACTGTTCCGCGACCTGGCGCTGCCCAATCCGGAAAGCATCGGCCGGCGTTATCCGCATCAGGTCTCGGGCGGCCAGTTGCAGCGCGTCATGGCGGCCATGGCGCTGATCAGTGATCCGTTGCTGGTAATCCTCGACGAGCCGACCACCGCACTGGACGTCACCACGCAGATCGACGTGCTGCGCGCGTTCAAGCGGGTGGTCCGCGACCGCGGTGCCACGGCGGTTTATGTCTCCCACGACCTTGCGGTGGTGGCGCAGATGGCCGATCAGATCGTGGTGCTCAATGGCGGGCGGATCATCGAACAGAGCAGCACCGCGGCACTGCTCAAAGGCCCTGCGGACGCCTACACCCGCAGCCTGCTGGCGGCAGCGCGCCCGGACAAGGTGTTGAGCCCGGCCAGCGAAGTGGTCAAGGACAGCACGCTGTTGACCATCAAGGGACTGACGGCGGGCTACGGCAAAAAGAACCTGCAAGGCATGCCGATGATTCGCGTGCTGGAAGACATCGACCTGACCATCCGCCGTGGTCAGGCCATCGGCGTGATAGGCGAGTCCGGCTCGGGCAAATCGACGCTGGCCCGCGTGGTCGCCGGTCTTCTGGACCCGGCGCATGGCAGCCTGACGTTCGACGGTGCCGAATTGTCCGGCACCCTGGCGGGTCGTACCGAAGAACAGTTCCGGCGCATCCAGATGGTGTTCCAGAACGCCGACACCGCACTCAACCCGATGCACAGCATCAGTGCAATTCTGGCGCGCCCGCTGAAGATGTATTTCGGCCTGAAGGGCAAGGCCCTGCGCGAGCGCATCGACGAGCTGATGGACCTGGTGCGCCTGCCCCGCGAGCTGGCCGAGCGGCTTCCCAACGAACTCTCGGGCGGGCAGAAACAACGCGTCAACCTGGCCCGCGCGCTGGCGGCCAAGCCCGACCTGATCCTCTGTGATGAAGTGACCTCGGCGCTGGATACCGTGGTGGGTGCGTGCATCCTTGAACTGCTCGGCGAACTGCGCCGCAAGCTGGGGGTTTCCTACCTGTTCATCAGCCACGACATCTCCACCGTTCGCGCGCTGTGCGACGACATCGTGGTGATGTACAGCGGCCACAAGGTCGAAGAGGGCAGCCGCGAAGCCTTCAGCCGAATGCCGTTCCACCCCTACACCGACTTGCTGGTGCATTCGGTGCCGGAACTGCGTCAGGGCTGGCTGGAGACCTGCGGCGTAACCAGCGGCAACCTGCCGCCCATCAGCGCACCGGCCAACAATCCGGAGCTGTGCACCTTCCTCAATCGCTGCCCGGCCCGAATCGAAGGCCTGTGCAACAAGACCGCGCCGGGTCGTCGCCTGATCGCAGGTGGCAGCGAGATCCTTTGCCACCGCGACAGCGACGAGCTGCAGGCCGTGCAAGAAAACCTGAATCCTGAAACCGTCGGAGCTTACGCATGAATGGCCGTTTTGTGAGGCTGGGCGAGCGTGATCGCCCGGTCGTGAGCCTGATGGTCGATGGCGCGCCCATCGAGGCATTGCAGGGCGATACCCTGATGGTGGCGTTGCTGACCCGCAAGGCCACGCTGCGCCAGTCCGAATTCGACACCGGGCGCCGTGCAGGTTTCTGTCTGATGGGCGCCTGCCAGGATTGCTGGGTCTGGACCCGCAGCGGCGAGCGGCTGCGCGCCTGCTCCAACGAAGTCCGCGACGGACTCGACATCGTCACCACCCAACCGGAGGCGAAATGGCCACTTCTTCACGGTTAGACGTTCGCAACCCTGGCAGCCCGAGAGTGGTCATCATCGGCGCCGGCCCGGCAGGCACCCGCTGCGCCGAAACCTTGCTGGCTGCGGGCATCAAACCGATCCTGATCGACGAAAACCGGCGTGACGGCGGGCAGATCTATCGCCGTCAGCCAGAAGGCTTCAAACGCGATTATTCGGCGCTGTATGGCACCGAAGCGGCCAAAGCGCGTGACCTGCATGAAAGCTTCGATCGCTTGCGCACGCAGATCGACTACCGCCCCGACACCCTGGCCTGGAACCTGACCCACGGCGAGCTGTGCTGTGCCAGTCAGGGCGTGCACACCGTGATCGAATACGACGCGCTGATCCTGTGTGCCGGGGCCACCGACCGTCTGATGCCGATCAAGGGCTGGCAACTGGCAGGCACCTACAGCCTGGGCGGCTCGCAGATTGCGCTCAAATCGCAATCGGTCTCGATTGGCAGTCGCGTGGTGTTCATGGGCAGCGGCCCGCTGCTGTACCTGGTTGCCAGCCAATACGTCAAAGCCGGTGCCGATGTCGCTGCAGTACTCGACACCTCACCGTTCGGCAAACGCGTCAGCGCGATGCCCAAATTGCTGGCGCGCCCCGGTCTGCTGTTCAACGGCATGAAACTGCTGGGCCAACTGTACAGCGCCGGGGTGCCGGTGCATCTGGGCGTGCAGCCCGAGGAAATCATCGGCAGCGAACAGGACGGCGTCACCGGCGTGCGTGTGAAGCTGGCCAATGGCACCGCGCTGAACGTCGATTGCGATGCCCTGGCGCTGGGTTATCACCTGCGTCCGGAAACCCAGTTGGCTGATCTGGCCGGCTGCCAGTTGCGCTTCGACGAAGCGTCCGGGCAATGGGTGCTGGCAGTCGATGAAGAGGGGCGTACCTCGGTCAAAGGTTTTTACGCCGCAGGTGACGGCGCGAAGATTCGTGGCGCCGATGCGGCGGAACAGGCCGGGCGACTGGTGGCGATGGCGCTGCTGGAAGACCTTGACCTGCCTGTGGATAACTCGCGTCAGGCAGAAGTGCGCAAGAGCCTGGTGGTAATGGACCGCTTTCGGGTCGGGCTGGCCGAAGCGTTTCCGTGGCCTGCGGCCCAGGCGGCGGCCTTGCCGGATGATGCGATTGTCTGCCGCTGCGAGATGATCAGCGCCGGAGAGTTGCGCGGCGTCGTACGAGAAAAGGGCGCCTGCGAAGTCAACCGCGCCAAGGCTTTCAGTCGCGTCGGCATGGGCCGCTGCCAGGGCCGTTACTGCTCGCAGGCCGGGGCCGAAGTGATCGCAGCCGAAGCCGGCGTGCCGGTCGAACAGGTCGGTCGTCAGCGCGGTCAGGCACCGGTCAAACCGCTGTCGATGCTGATCGACGAGGTGACATCATGAAGCAGCCAAAGGTGGACGTACTGATTGTCGGCGGCGGCTTCATGGGCTCGGCATCAGCGTTCTTTCTGCGCCAGCGCGGCAAGTCGGTGACGCTGCTGGAGCGCGACGTGATCGGCCAGTATGCCAGCGGCGTGAACTTCGGCAACGTGCGCCGTCAGGGCCGGCATCTCGGTCAGCTGGAACTCGCCAACCGTTCCAGAGCCCTTTGGCAGCGGCTGCCGGAGCTGATCGGTGAAGACCTGGAATTCCTCCCCAGCGGCCACATGCGCGTCTGCTACCGCGAGGACGAAATCGCCGAGCTGGAAGCCTACGCAGCAGCCCCGGAAGCCCGTGAGCTGGACCTGAAAATCTACAGCGGGCAAGCGCTGCACGAGCGCTTTCCGTTTCTCGGGCCGGACGTGAAGGGCGGGTCTTATGCGCCACACGATGGCCACGCCAACCCGCGCCTGGCTGCACCTGCCTTTGCCCGCGCAGCGATTCGGGCCGGGGCGCGGATCGAAGAGCGCACCGAAGTGGCTCATGTGGAAAAGGTCGGTAACGAATTTGAAGTCACCACCACTGACGGGCGCATTTTCAGCGCCGATCAGTTGCTGATCACCGCTGGCGCCTGGGGACAGAAACTCTCCACACAGTTTGGCGAATCCGTGCCGCTGGACACCCATGGTCCGCAGATGGCCGTCACCGAGCCGGTGCCGTATGCACTGCCGACAGTGATCGGCGTGTTCACCAAAATCCCTCACGAAGTGATCTACTTCCGGCAGATCGCCCGCGGCAACATCATCATCGGCGGCGGTTTTCGCAGCAAGCCGGACATGATCAACCGCCGCGCCTATGTCGAGCCGCGCAGCATCGTCAATCAGGTGCAGCAGATGCGTCGCCTGTTGCCCGGTGTCGGCAACCTGAACATCATCCGCGTGTGGAGCGGCATCGAAGGCTACACGCCGGACTCGCTGCCGGTGATGGGCCGCAGCGGCAAGGTCGACGGCCTGTTCTATGCGTTCGGCTTCTGCGGTCACGGCTTCCAGCTCGGACCGGGCGTGGGCGACGTGATGGCCGAACTGATCAGCACCGGCACGACCAGCACCTCGATCAGCCCGTTCGACATCCGCCGGTTTGACGTCAGCCTTGTGGACAACCTCACCGAACAGACGAGTAAAGCCTCATGAGCCCCCGCGCACTGGAAATCCTCAAGCGTCTGATCGCCTTCGACACCGTGTCGTCGGAGCCGAACATGGCGCTGATCGAATACGTCCGCGAACTGCTGGCCAGCAAAGGCATCGAGTCGCTGATCGTCAAGGACGAGACCGGCAAGAAGGCCAACCTGTTCGCCAGCACCGGCCCGCGCGATGTACCGGGCGTGCTGCTGTCCGGCCACACCGACGTGGTTCCTGCGGCCGGTCAGGCATGGACGATGCCACCGTTTCAGGCAACCCTGCGTGACGGACGCATCTACGGCCGTGGCACCTGCGACATGAAGGGCTTTATCGCCTTGGCTATCGACGCAATGCTCGATGCCGCAGACATGACCCTGATGCGCCCGCTGCAACTGGCCTTGTCCCACGACGAAGAGATCGGCTGTGTCGGCGTGCGGCGGCTGCTTGACGTCCTGCATCTGGCACCGGTACGTCCGTTTCTGTGCGTGGTGGGCGAGCCGACCCTGATGCAGTTCGCCGTCGGTCACAAGGGCAAGGCGTCCTATCGCACCTTCTGTCGAGGTCAGGAGGCGCATTCCTCGCTGGCACCGCGCGCGGTCAACGCGATTCACCTGGCCAGCGATTTCATCGCCGAACTGCGCAAGAGCCAGAAGCAGATCGAACAGCAGGGCGCGCGGGACGAGGGCTACGACATTCCCTACAGCACCGTGCACATCGGCCGTATCGATGGCGGCAAGGCGCTGAACATCGTGCCCAACCTGTGCACCCTGGAATTCGAGTACCGCAACCTGCCGGGCGACAACCCCGATCTATTGCTGGAGCAGCTGCGCGAGCGTGCCGAGGTGCTGGTACGTGAAGCGCGACAGCTGTCGGGTGTGGCAGACATCGAGATCGAGGTCATGAACGAATACCCGGCGCTGGAGACCCATCCAAGCGTTGAGGCGGTGCGCCTGCTGCATGCGTTTGCCGAACCGGGCACACAGCACATCAAGGTCTCGTATGGCACCGAGGGTGGTCTGTTCGCCGGGCGCCTGAACGTGCCGGTGGTGGTCTGCGGGCCAGGCTCCATCGAGCAGGCGCACAAGCCGGACGAGTTTATCGACGAGAGTCAGATGGACGCGGGCGAGCGCTTTTTGCAGAGTCTGCTGGGGTCGTTGAAGCAGTAGAGGCTGCCGTCCGCAGGCAAATTTCAGCATCGGACGCTGCCGTTATCGCGCTTTCAGCATCCTGGACTGTGGCGTCTGCCTAGACTGGCAATCATCCCGGAACAGGACTCGATCATGCTCAAGAATCAGTTGAAAGACCCCAGCCTGCTGGTAGACCGCGCCTACGTCGATGGGCAATGGATCAGCGCTGACGATGGTGCAACCCTGACCATCAACAACCCGGCCACCGGCGAGACGCTGGCGCAGGTGCCAGCCCTGCAGGGCGTCGAAACCCGGCGAGCCATTGAAGCGGCCGATCGCGCCTGGCCGGCCTGGCGCGCACGTCCCGCAGCCGAACGCGCGGCGCTGCTGGAGCGCTGGCATCAGGCGATGCTCGACAACGTCGAAGACCTGGCGCTGATCATGACCTTTGAGCAGGGCAAGCCGCTGAACGAGTCGCGCGGCGAGATCCGCTACGGTGCCAGCTTCGTCAAATGGTTCGCCGAAGAGGCGCGTCGCTCGTACGGTGAAACCATTCCCGCGCCCAGTGCAGACCGTCGCTTGATGACCCTCAAGCAACCAGTGGGTGTCTGCGCCGCGATCACGCCGTGGAACTTCCCCAACGCCATGATCACCCGCAAGTGCGCGCCGGCCCTGGCTGCCGGGTGCCCGATCATCGTCAAGCCATCGGACCTCACGCCCTTGTCAGCCCTGGCGCTGGCGGTGCTGGCCGAGCGAGTGGGCATTCCTGCCGGGGTGTTCAACGTCATCACTGGCATGCCCACCGGGATTGGCGAAGAGCTGACCAGCAACCCGGTAGTGCGCAAGATTTCCTTCACCGGTTCGACGCCGGTCGGCCGTCTGCTGATGCGCCAGAGCGCCGAACACATCAAGCGTCTGAGCCTGGAGCTGGGCGGCAACGCACCCTTCATCGTGTTTGACGATGCGGATCTGGAACAGGCAGTGACGGGCATCATGCTCAGCAAATTCCGCAACGCCGGGCAGACCTGCGTGTGCGCCAACCGCATTCTGGTGCAAAACGGCATTTACGACCGCTTCGCTGCACGGCTGGTGGAGGAAGTGAGCAAGCTCAAGGTCGGCAACGGTCTGGAAGAGGGCGTGACCATCGGCCCGCTGATCAATCCGGCAGCGGTCAGCAAAGTCGCCCGGCATATCGACGATGCACTGAGCCAGGGGGCGAAACTGCTGCACGGCGGTTCTCCCGACGGCACCAGCCAGTTCGTCCAGCCCACGGTATTGGGCGATACCCACGCGGGCATGCTGCTGGCCAACGAAGAAACCTTCGGGCCTGTTGCGCCACTGATGCGCTTCACCGACGAAGCCGAAGCGCTGGCACTGGCCAACGCCACGCCTTATGGCCTTGGTGCGTATTACTTCACCCAGGACCTGCGCCGCTCGTGGCGTTTCGGCGAGGCGCTGGAGTTCGGCATGGTCGGCCTCAACACCGGCATCATTTCCATGGAAGTCGCCCCGTTCGGCGGCATCAAACAATCCGGCTTGGGCCGCGAAGGCTCCAGCTACGGACTGGATGAATACCTGGAAGTGAAGGCGTTTCATGTGGGTGGGTTGTAGCGTTCAGAACGGCGTACCAATACGCGTCGGCACGATAGTTGAGATTATCGTTCCTCACGCTCCAGCGTGGGGACGATGGTCAAAACAATCTAACGCCTTGCCCGCAGCCACTGCCCCAAAAAAAGCGCTTTTCAAGCACGATGGCACAGACGACGCAGAGTGCGACGTTAGTGACGGCTGAGCTCTGGCACTGATCCGGCGCCCCCCGGATCAGTGA
>NZ_AWQP01000035.1:0-38329 GCF_000972175.1 Pseudomonas syringae pv. coryli str. NCPPB 4273
CGTCGTCTGTGCCATCGGGGTAGAAAAGCGCTTTGTGTGCAGTGATCGCTGTAGCACGACGCAGAGCGTCACGAACTGCATGCCGACGCTGAGCATCGGCACGATGACAGTTAGATTTGCGCTGGCCGGCTAAAATTTTTCAAAAAGCGTGAGCTGTTTTTCGATCCTCGCGTGACAGACAGGGAAAGCCTCTCTCAACCTTCCGGTCAAAGGACTCCCGCATGTCAGCCCGCCCTACTCAACTTTCACCGCTGGTGCGCACATTGCGCCATGTCATTTTCGGCGCGAGCCTTTCGGTTGGCAGCCTGTCGATGGCGCAAGCCGCCGAGGTCGTCCCTAAGGTGTATCACATTGCGCCGAGCGAGCTTGAAGCGGCGCTGAACCAGTTCGGTCGTGAGTCCGGCGTGCTGATTTCCTATGGTTCGCAGATTACCAGCGGCCTGAAAAGCCGTGGCCTGGAAGGTCAGTACACGCCCGAGCAGGGCCTCAACGCCTTGCTCGAAGGCACCGGTCTGCAGGCCATGGCCGATGGCAATAACGGCTTCACTTTGCAACCGGTCAATGCGGCTGGCGCGCCGATCGAGCTGGGGGTTTCCACGGTGGTCGGTGACTGGCTGGGCGCTGCGCAGCAGACCAACGTTTTCGAGCATGCCGGCGCACGTGATGTGATTCGTCGTGAGGAATTCGAGCGGGTCGGCGCGACGTCGGCGCGTGAAGTGCTCAATCGTATTCCAGGCGTCAATGCGCCGGACAACAACGGCACCGGCAGCCATGACATGGCGCTGAACTTTGGTATTCGCGGCCTCAATCCACGCCTGGCGTCGCGCTCTACCGTGCTGATGGACGGCATCCCGGTGCCGTTCGCGCCCTATGGCCAGCCGCAACTGTCGTTTGCGCCGATCAGCATGGGCAACATGGACGCAGTCGATGTGGTGCGTGGCGGTGGCGCAGTCCGTTACGGTCCGCAGAACGTGGGTGGCATCGTCAACTTCGTGACCCGCGCGATCCCCGACGCCCCCACTCTCAAGGGCGGCATACAAACCGAGACCAGCCCGTCTTCCAGCCACGACGGCTTCAAGACCACCGGTAACCTGCTGGCCGGCGGCACCGCGGACAACGGTCTGGGCGGCGCGATTCTGTATTCCGGCGTGCGCGGCGGCGACTGGCGCGAGCACAGCGATACCGAAATCGACGACCTGATCCTCAAGGGTAAATACCAGATCGACGACGCCAACAGCCTCAACGCCATGGCGCAGTACTACGATGGCGAAGCGCAGATGCCCGGTGGCCTCAGCGTCGCGGACTACGATGCCGATCCGTACCAGTCGACACGCCTGAAAGACAAGTTCTGGGGCCGTCGCACCATGTTCAATTTCGGCTATCGCTACGAACAGGACGCGCGCGTCTTCACCGCCAACACGTTCTTCACCAAGACCCTGCGCAGCGGCTATCTGGATCAGGGCAGCTTCGTCTCCCTGTCGCCCCGCGAATACTGGGTACGTGGCCTGGAAACACGCTTCTCGCAAGGCTTTGCGCTGGGCGAAACCTGGCATGAAGTCGGCGTCGGCTATCGCTACGTCAACGAGGCCGGTCATGAGTTGCGCTATCGCGAGCCAGTCACCGGCGAGCTGCCGACCACCGCCAGCCGCAATGACCGCGACACACGCGGAGCGACCGAAGCGCATGCGTTCTACATCGACGACCGCATCGATATCGGCAAGTGGACCATCACGCCGGGCATTCGCTACGAGATGATCGACACCGCACAGAACAACAACCTGACCAACGCCCGATACCAGGGTGACTACAGCACTGCATTGCCCGCGTTGAACGTGCTTTACCACCTGACCGACACCTGGAACCTGTACGCCAACACCGAAGGCTCGTTCGGCAGTGTGCAGTACAGCCAGATGCCTAACCGCGTCACCGGCGATGAAGTCAAACCGGAAAAAGCCCGCACCTGGGAACTGGGCACACGCTACGACAATCGCAACCTGCGGGCCGAGATCGGCGCTTTCCTGATCAATTTCGACAACCAGTACGACAGCAACCAGACCAACGACACGGTGATCGCACGCGGCGAGACGCGTCATCAGGGCATCGAGACCAGCGTCAACTATGCGCTGGAGGGCCTGAGCCCGGCGCTGGCCGGCTACGATGTCTACGCGACCTACGCCTTCGTCGACGCCACGATCCGCGAAGACGGCCCGAACAAGGGCAACCGCGTGCCGTTCTCGTCAAAGCACAAGGGAACCATGGGCGTCAGCTACACCGAAGGGCCGTGGAAGCTCAATTTCGACAGCTCCTTCCAGAGCGATCAGTTTGCCGACAACGCCAATACTTCGGCTGAAAGCGCCGACGGCAGCACCGGCAAGATCCCTGGGTACATGCTGTTCAGCACACGCGCCAATTACGACTTCGGTCCGCAATTGTCTGACCTCAACGTCGCGGTCGGGATGAAGAACATCTTCAACCGGCAGTACTACACCCGCTCGTTCGACGACAACAACCGCGGCAAATACGTCGGCGAACCGCGCACGGTGTACGTACAGACGTCGGTCGCGTTCTAGTTTCGGACGCCAGAGCGCAAGAGAAGTGTTCGCCCGGACACTTCTCGTTCCTCACGCTTCGCATGGGAATGCCGTTCTGGACGCTCTGCGTCCGCTCCTGATTCGCAGCCTCGCGGCAAAGCATCCCTTTTTTGCTGCGAAATATTTCTTACACATTGGGGTTGAATTGTCAGGCCATTGCCGCCAACACTGTGAATGAGCGCAAACGAAAACGATTCCGACAGGAATCATGCAGTCCAGCCTCGCACGAGCAAGCCCTAATAAGGATTAACTATGCAAATCCAGGTCAATAGCGATAATCACATCGAAAGCAGTATCCGACTGGAGGAGTGGGTTCGTACCACCGTTGAAAGCACGCTCGAACACTACGATGAAAACCTGACCCGCGTGGAAGTCCACATCCGCGACGAAAACGGCGACAAGCCTGGCCCGCACGACATCAAGTGCCAGATGGAAGCTCGCCCCAAAGGACACCAACCTATTTCTGTTTCTCACAAGGCCGATACGGTAGATCAGGCTGTGGATGGCGCTGCTGTAAAACTCGATCACGCCCTCGAGCATCTGTTTGGCAAACTGCGCGGCAAACGAGGCGCCGCACCGACCATCGCCGAACAGGATGAAGATCCGGTCAGCCCGGACGCGCTGCTCGAAGAAGAATTTCTGGAAAAAGAGCAGGAGAAAGAAGCCGCTCGTCTGACCTGATGATTCACTGACACGTTTTGCAAGAAAAGGGCGAACCGGCAACGGTTCGCCCTTTTTGTTTGCCACGGGCCGGCAAGCGCACCACAAACGGTCGCTGCACAGCTTTGGCCACCTTGACCCATCGCTCGCCTCGCAGCCATTTTGATCGCCGGGTGCCGTCCATCGAATTTAACATTCAGCATCGGACAGTCCGAGCGCTGCACCTGACCGCCCTCGGCGAGCAAAAAATCATCCCGCTTCCCCTCCATCAGCGTGCGGGTCTGCCGTTCATACCAAAAGGTGTTCAACAGCTCCGCAGCACGACGCTCAACGTCAGAAACTGGACAGTGGGCGATTACGGTTTCGACCCCGTCTTTACGAATCTCTGACGTCAAGATTCGGTTGTCGGAGTGTCAGACAATCACTCGAAAAAGTCATAAGCAAAACGCTTTCGCGAGAGCAGCAGGCCATGTCCGGGAGCTGTTCGTCGCCCGGTTTGGAGAGCACTTTTTTCAACCCTACTGACCGGCTCGTCCTGCAGCAAAGCCAACCAGGAAGCGACTGCGCAGTGCTCCCGCTCGGCGGCTTGTGGCGCATCGCCCCTGCAATATGGCCCGAACCATGCAAAGCCCTGTAGTACGCGCCACGAGGCAGGCCATCAGGACGGCCACTTTCTGGCGCGAACTGAACGTCGTGAATGCGTCAAAGCTTCTCTAAACGAAACCCTGTCATCAACGCGAAAGACGACAGCAACACCGTCAGCAGCAAGCGCAGGAGTAACGCAACCGCTGATCAGTCGTCGAGAACCAAAAGGACTACTACCCGGTCAACTTATGCAGACCATTGAGCAGGTGAATGATATGGACAATCCTTTTCAGATGATCACGGACACGTTTCACCCAGACTATCGGGTGAATCTGAGCATTCAAGGGTTGGACGGCAGCATCATGCTGACCTTGTCCAACGAACGCGGAGTCGTTGCCAAGCGTTTGATCAGCGCTGCCCAACGCAATGACCCACAACGCCTGCGCAAGCTGATAGAAAGCGTGCAATTCGGCATCGCCATCGAACGTGGCGACAGCGCGATCAAGATCCTTGCGGCGATGACCGACGGCGCGACGCTGAAAAAGACCCCTGTTCCGGCCAATGGTCTATGGCCGCAGAGCCTGGCAACAGTGAATGCCGGGGCTTGATGCACGCCTGCCCTCCCCCTCTGTGCAGTGCCGTTTTAGGCGCTGCATGGAGCAAGAACAGGTTGATGCCTTTCAATACTCTCCAGCCTGCCTGAACGGGCTTTCCCCCCAGTAAAACCGGCCTTTCGCTATCATTCCCCCTCCCTCCTCTTCAGCAAAAGTACAGATACATCCTGCTACAACAATCCTTGCGCAGAAACATTCGAGCGACTGGGCACTGAGTTCAGCGCCACTGCACCTGCGGGTGATTCCGAGGAGGCAACATGTATTTACGTTATGGGGTATTGATCGCATCACTTGCGATAGCGTCAGGCTGTGTCGAGGAGCGTGTGGTCCATGAACGACCGCACGTCCATCATGAATACGTCGAAGAAGTGATCGCGCCGCAACCGCCACCGGAACGCGTCGTCGAGGTGGAACCGGCCCCTCGTCCCGGCTATATATGGGCACGCGGTTACTGGCACTGGAACGGCCAGCGTTTCGTGCCGGTGCATGGCCACTGGGAAACCGAACGACCCGGCTATCACTATGTGCATCCGCACTGGGAAAGCGCTGGTGACGGCTGGCACTGGCGTGCCGGGGTCTGGCTGAACTGATTGCCTTCTTTGATAAGCAGCGTGCTGGCGGCATCGTGCACAGATGCCGCCGCTGCCTCGATCAGATTTCGCCCTTTTCTTCCGTCACCGCGCCTTTGACGGTGCTGGATGAATCGGGAATCTTCGCCGACGGGTATTTGTACGACGCATAGCGCACCACCAGAATCGCAAACGCCAGCAACAGAATGCCGCCACACAGGTAGATGATGCCGATGTCCGGTGGGTTGTGATGGGACACGTCGGAAATCAGCAGGCGCGTCAGTGCAGTGATCGCAACATAGATCAGGAAGCGCACGGGCATGTGGTTGGTCTTGAAATAAATCCCGGTCATCGCCCCCAGCTCGAGATAGATGAACAGCAGCAGGATGTCATCGACCGTGACGTTGCCTTTCTCGACCATCCCCAGAAATGCAACCACTGACGCCCAGGCAGTGATCGCGCCGATCGCGAACAGCGCCAGAAAGTGGAAGCTCTCCACACACAGGTTGCCCAGTGACTCGGCCTGCGCATGCACGCGGTGTCTTATCTTTACTGCCCATTTGTTCCCCATGACGCGTTACCTCTGAACCTTCGTTTATGCCGACCGGATGATGCCGGGTACTCGTGACACCCTTGTGGCCTGCTTTTTAAAGCAGGAACAGGGCCATAGGCTATGGTTGAGAGCGCGGCGGGTTGTCGCAAGGCACATTTGCAGCGCAAAAAAGATGCGTAAACGCCACTATTCAGGCAGGGCTTGATTGGCATATGGCTTTTACTGTATAAAAACACAGTAATCGAGAAATCGCTTTCGCTGTTGCGTCGCAGGCCAGCTTCCCTAAAGGTCTTCACGCAGAGCCCGCTACACCTGACCGGCGCGCTGGTCATGCACGATCGATGCTTTGCATACCCGCTGGTCAGAGCACAAAGCGCTGAACGTCCGGGTCTAGCCCTATCAACACTGGATAAGACGACGAGGCCAAAATGGCTGTTGAAACCCTTTACCGCAGTACCCGCGATCTGGAGACTACTTTCGTGGACCGAAAACTCGCCGATGCGCACGACCAAATGCTCGAGCTGGCCGAGCTTCTCACCGACGTCCTGATCAAGAACGTGCCGGGGATCTCGGAGAAGCATGCAGAGGACGCGAGCATTTACATGGCGAAGAATCGCGCCGTGTTCGCAGCGGCGTTCAAGAACAACGCGACCGCGCTCAGCGAGCTGTCGGAACCGGCCGAAGCGAAAGACTGATTCCATTGTGGGCTGCGACTCCCCTCATTGCGAGGGGGTCGCCAATCATTCTCATTTAATGGCTGGGCAATCACCCGTATTGCTGCTACAACTCAATACTGTATATGCCGCACAACTTGAACAGCATCTAAGCCCTTTCCTAACATCCCGTCTTCCCGTCAGCGTGTCAAACTCGATACATGATCAAAGTTCCCAACCGTCATTATATCAGCGTCATTTTTGTGAACCCCTTCTCTCTTCCTGTCATTAAACAGGCGTCAGGATTCTGCTGTAGTGACGCACACCTCAGCGCTGCTAGTTTTGTTGGAACTTTTTGCCATCACTCATAACTACGCGTGGCGAGCCGGCATTCAAAACAGCTGAAAAAGCGTTCCAGAAGCCCTTGAAAACCCCGTATTCATTGACCCAAACGGCAGCTCTCAAAAAATTTAACCCTGTACTGACCGTGGTGAAATTCTAAAGTTCCTACTCATTGTTACTTTGAAAAATACTTAATAAAACGTTTTGCTTTATTATCCTGTTCTGTTAATAATTCCGACAAATCCGGGTAACAAGGCATATTGCTACATTCACACTGAAGTGAACATCGAGCCACAAACTCCGATCTTTCCGCCCGAGAAACTCATCAACTCGCAAGCTGACCAAGCTGTTCTCAGTCTGGTTTTTGCTGCTGTGCGACGCGCTAAGGGCGCGGGAGGAAATAATGGCTGGTCTGCACCCCAGAATGAAGGTCCTTTCCATTTTCGGTACTCGTCCGGAGGCCATCAAAATGGCTCCCCTGGTCAGAGCACTGGCTGCAGAGCCAGGTATCGACTCAAGAATCTGCATTACCGGGCAGCATCAAAGCATGCTGCAACAGGTGCTGGACATGTTCGAGCTCAAAGCCGACTACAGCCTTGATGTCATGCGCCCGGATCAGACGCTGAACTCGCTGACCGCTGCGCTTTACGCGGCGATCGACCCGATTCTGGACGAGATGAAACCGGACAAGGTGCTGGTTCACGGCGACACCACATCAGCCATGGTGGCGGCCATGTCGGCCTTTCATCGCCGCATCCCCATCGGCCACGTCGAAGCAGGTCTGCGCACCGGTGACATCCGTCAGCCATGGCCTGAGGAGATGAACCGTCGTTGCATCGATCTGATTTCCGATCACCTGTTCGCTCCCACCGCCGAGTCGCGCCGCAACGTGCTGGGCGAGCGTTTGCAGGGCATTTCGTTCGTGACCGGCAATACCGTGATCGACGCCCTGCACCTGACCGCGCAACGAATCGACAGCAACCGTCAGCTGCGCCATGCCCTTGATCGTCAGTTTTCGTTCCTGGTGCCCGAGCGCAGGGTGCTGGTGGTGACCGGTCATCGTCGCGAGAACTTCGGCGACGGCTTCCTCAATATCTGCAAGGCGCTGGGCGAGCTTGCCAGACGCGACGACATACAGATCGTCTACCCGGTGCACCTGAACCCCAACGTACTGGGGCCGGTGACCGAGCACCTGGGCGACCTGCCCAACGTGCACCTGATCAAACCGCTGGACTACCTGTCGTTCGTGCGCCTGATGCAACGCGCCCACGTCATCCTCACCGACTCCGGTGGCGTGCAGGAAGAAGCGCCGTCGCTGGGCAAACCGGTATTGGTCATGCGCGATGTCACCGAGCGCCCGGAAGCGGTCGCGGCAGGCACCGTGCGCCTGGTGGGCACCGAGACGGACGCCATCATTCGCGGCGTGAACGCCCTGTTTGATGATGATGCCCTGTGGCAGAACGCCTCCCGCTCGGCCAACCCTTATGGCGACGGCAAAGCCAGTTCACGGATCGTCGATGCCCTGATGGGTCGACCGGTGGATGAGTTTGTCGCCGAGCTGCCGCGTCAGCGCCAGGACTCGATGGACAGGCACATGGATACACGAATCAAGCCGCAGCACGAACATGCAGAGTTGCGCTCGATGGCCAGCTAGCACAACGGTCGCGCAGATAGCGCAGACACACCCTAAAAAATCCGCAGGAAGCAGTCCGCAAACAATACGGGCACCCGGTTCAGACCGAGTGCCCGAAAAACGTTGTAGCAGACCGGCAGCCTGTATCAAGACCCAATGGCCTTGAGCCTTTACCGAGATCTGCACGATGAAATCTTCCGTTGCCGTAAACATGGGCGCGTTTGGCGTACTTGCCTGCGGGATGAGCCTGCTGGCTCTGATGCCTGCATTCGCCCTGGCTGCCGACAGCCCGCTGACCCAGGCGATCAACCGAATCACTGCCGACAATCGCCAGGAGCGCGTGGTCGAGCTGAGGGAGCTGGGTATTGATCGCCCGATCATCCTCAATGCCACCGATGCCCGCCGCGAGCTGTACCTGCCGGTGCCAGCCAATGTGCCGTTGACCGAGGCCACGCTGAATTTCGATGCCAGCTACCTGAACGGCGAGGCAGGCCGCAACACGCTGCTGCTGTCGCTGGACGGTTATCCGGTACGTGCGCTGGGCCTCAATGAAGAACAGGGCAACGCCAGTGCGACGCTGGGCGTCGACAAGGCAGCGCGCGAAAACGGCTCGGTGCGGCTGGGGATTGCCTGGTCGTCGGTGATCTCGAAAGTGCTCTGCGAAGACGAACGCGCGATCGGCAACGTGTTGCGCATCGATCCGCACACGCGCCTGACGTACAGCTATGACGCCAGCCAGTTGCAGGACGTCGGCGCGGTATGGAACGCACTGCCCGGCAAACCCGGCCTGCTGGTCGCACCCGGCACATTGTCGAACGCCAGCTACGATGCCGCCTGGCGTCTGGGCGTAGCGCTGGAGCGCATCGGCAAGCAGGCACGCATTCTGCCGTTCCCTGCGGTGCAGGACAGCGTGGACCTGACCGGCCTGACCATTCCGGCGGAACTCAAACAGATTCCGGCGTTTGCGGGGCTCGAAGGCAAGGGCCAGTACACCCTGCGCGACCCGGCGGAAATCGGTGCATTGCTGATGCTCGGCCAGACACCTGCATTGCAGGCCGACCTGGCGATCAGCGATCCACAGCTGCTCAAGGCAATCGACGACGCCATGGACGCTCTCCAGGCGCAGGTGCAGGGTCTGGATGCTTCGGCGGCCAGCGCACTGGGCCAATGGCGCGAACGCCACATCAAGAAGCCGCTCGCCAACAGCACCGGGGATGACGTTAGTCTGGCCCTGCTGGGCAATCGTGCACTGCTGATGATCAAGCCGGAGTCGGCCAACAAGGCCATTGGCCTGTTCAGCTCGGCGTGGAACAAACTGGCGCGCAATCGCCAGCTGACCATCGGTGAAGAAGCCGCCATGCCTCTGAGCGAAGATGGTCGCGTCGCGCTGACCCGCCTGGGTGGCAAGCCTGGCACGGTGGACGTACTGGCAAAAACCGACTGGAGCGCCTCGTTCCCGCTGGGCAGCGTTGCCTATGACGGTCGTGTGCCGGTGACTGCGATGATCGATATCGCTGCCGCCCCCGGCGCATCGGGGACCCCGCCGGTTGCCACGCTGTTCCTCAACGATTACCTGATCGGCGCGATGCAACTGACGGCCGATGGCAAGAAAGAACGCATCGAAGCGCGCATTCCGCAGTACGCACTGGCGGCGCAGAACGTCCTGCGCGTGTCCTTCCAGCGTCAACCGGTCAGCAACCAGTGCCTGGAAACGCCGCAGGCGTTCCCGATCTCGGTATTGCCGACCAGCCACATCGTGCTGGACAAGGTCACGCCTGACGAAAACTTCTCGGGCATGGCGGCACGCTTCGCCACCGACACGCAGATCATGGTGCCCAAGGGCTACCTTGAACACCCGGCCAGCAGCCTGCCGCAAGTCATCCGTATCGCCAGCGCCTCAGGTGTCTCGCCGTTGCGCGCACAGCTCAGCGTCAGCGATGACGCCAGCGTAGCAGTAGCCCCGGCCAAGTCTTTCCTGGCCTTCGAACTGCCCATCAAGGACGGCGCCGAGTCGGTCAAGGCCAGCAACGACGGACACCTGCTGATCAACCACAAAGAGCAGACACTGCTCGACCTCAAGTCGCTCAACCACCTGGCTTCGCTGCAAGTGATCGAAGCCGGCGGCCAGCACGGCATGATCTATCGCACCCTGGGCGGTCAAACCCCGGTTTTCGAACGTCCGGTACTGCTGGAACGTGGCAACGCCGCGGTGCTGGCTGACAGCGGCCCGATCGCCACCTTCGACGCCAAGGACCCGACCGGTAGCCAGATGATCGAGGAGGAGGAAAGCACCGGCATCGACGCCTGGCGCAAACCTTCGCTGCTGTGGCTGATCCCGGCCGGCATCGTACTTTTTCTCATTCTGTTGCTGGCTGGCCGTAGCGCCCGTCGCAATCGCTCGTAACAGGCCGCCGCAATGACGTCGCTCTATTGGCCTTACTGGCTGGCCCATTACTACAGCGTGCTGGAAGTCGCGACGATCGTTGTCGGGCTGATCATTCTGGTATCGAGTATCGATGACCTGTTCATCGATATCTGGTACTGGTCGCGGCGGCTGTTCCGCAAGTTCACCGCCGAACGCCGCTACCGGCCGCTGACTGCCGAGCAGTTGATTGCCCGCGACGAGCAGCCGCTGGCGATCATGGTCCCGGCCTGGCTGGAATACGACGTCATCGCGCCGATGATCGAAAACATGGTGTCGACGCTCGACTATCAGAACTACGTGGTGTTCGTCGGCACTTACATCAACGACCAACGCACCATCGATGAAGTCGAGCGCATGCGTCGCCGCTACAAGCAGTTGCACCGCGTGGAGGTGCCGCACGCCGGCCCCACCTGTAAGGCCGACTGCCTGAACTGGGTGATCCAGGCGATTTTTCTGTACGAGAAGACTCATTCCGTACAGTTCGCCGGGACCATCCTGCACGACAGCGAAGACGTGCTCCACCCGCTTGAACTGCGCCTGTTCAATTACCTGCTGCCACGCAAGGACATGATCCAGTTGCCGGTCGTGTCGCTGGAACGCAACTGGTACGAATGGGTGGCCGGCACCTACATGGACGAGTTCGCCGAATGGCACGGCAAGGACCTGGTGGTACGCGAAAGCATGACTGACACCGTGCCTTCGGCTGGCGTCGGCACTTGTTTCTCGCGACGTGCGCTGATGGTGCTGGCGGATGAAAACCAGAACCAGCCGTTCAATACCGAAAGCCTGACCGAGGACTACGACGTCGGCGCGCGATTGGCGAAGTACGGCATGCAGGCGATCTTCGTACGCTTCCCGGTGCAATTTCGGGTGCTGCGCAAATCGTGGTTCCGCAAGCCTTATGAGTCGACGCTGGAAATGCCGCTGTGCGTGCGCGAATTCTTCCCGGACACCTTCCGCACTGCCTTTCGCCAGAAAGCGCGCTGGACGCTGGGTATCGGCTTGCAAGGCTGGGAGCAAATGGGCTGGACCGGCTCGCTGGCCAACCGATACCTGCTGTTTCGGGACCGCAAGGGTGTGGTCACGTCATTCGTCAGTATCCTTGCTTATGCCATCCTCATTCAGTTGCTGGCGCTGATTGTGCTGCGCTCCAGCGGAGTCTGGAACACCAGCTTTCCGACACCTTTTGAAACCACCGGCCTGATTCAGTATCTGCTGGTGGCCAACGGCATCGCATTGCTGTGGCGGATCCTGCATCGCTGCTACTTCACCACCGTGCTTTACGGCTGGCAGCACGGTTTGCTGTCGATACCGCGCATGGTGGTCGGCAACTTCGTCAACTTCATGGCTGCGGCGCGGGCCTGGCGGATGTTTCTGGTGGGCAAGGTGCTCAACCGCAAGCTGGTCTGGGACAAGACCATGCACGACTTCCCGTCTTCCGACCTGATTGCCGTCGCGCCCCGCCGTCTGGGCAGCGTGCTGTTGTCCTGGCAAGCCATCAACGACGAAAAACTGCAGACCGCACTGGCTGAACAGCAAACCCGTCAGGTGCCCCTGGGCAGGATTTTGCTTAGCCACGGCTGGCTCGACGATGAAACCCTTGCTGAGGCCATCGCTTTTCAGAACGACCTGCCGCGGGTGTTCGACATCGCCAGCAAGCGTGCCGACAGCAGTGTGCTGGCCGATGAGTTCTGCCTGCGCTGGCGTGTCGTGCCGTTGCAGATGAATGCGCTGGGGCGCCAGGAAATTGCAGTGGCCAGCCCGCTGCCGCCTGATGGTCTGCAGCAGATTACCGAACAGCTGGGTGCCGAGCCGGTGCAGTTGATTGCCCGTGAAAGCGACATCGTCGCGCAGTTGCGTCAGCTTCAGGTGGTCGAGGGTCAGCCGCTTCCAGCCAGAGCACCACTACTGGGCGATCTGCTCATCGAGCAAGGCCTGCTGGACCGCGACGTGTTCCAGAAAGCCATGCTCGGCTACCGCCCGCATGTGCATGGCCGGATCGGCGATTACCTGGTCGACATCGGCGTGCTGCCCAGAGAAACCATCGAACAGGCTGTGGCACGTCAGCACAACCATTACCGATCTGACGATCAAACGGAGCAGCCACTATGAAGCGCCCCTTCATCCTGTCGCTGCTGGTGAGCGGCCTGGGTCTTGTCGCACCGCTCAGCCAGGCGGAGACACTGCCCCTGCCGTTGACCGGACCCGCCTATGCCATCGCCAACGAAGCCTACATGGCCTACAACCGCAAGGATTACGACCTGGCCATCGCCAAAGCCAACGAAGCGTTGCGTCAGCGCGGTGACGCTCAGCAGTTGCGTGACCTCATTACGTTGGCCGAACGCGACAAGTACCGCCGCGATCACCCGCAACGCGCTTACAAGACACGCCCCAAGCCTGGCTATCTGGAAGGCAATCAGGCGCTGCGTGCCTATGCCAGGCACGACTATGACGGCTCGGCCAGTCATGCGCACAAGGCCATTGCCCAAGCACCAAAGAACCTCGATTACCGCATGATGCTGATCGAGGCGCTGCAACGTCAGCAGCGTCTGGACGAAGCACAGGCAGCCATCAACGATGCCGAGCAGGCATTGGGGCCGCAACAGGTCCTGACGCGTCGTCGGCAGGCGATTCAGGAGCAGGTAGCGGTCGACAAGGCAGCCACCGGCTATAAGGCTCTGGCACGCGGCGATAACGACACCGCAGTCAGCGAGGCGCGGGAGGCCGTTCGCAGTTTTCCGAAACAGATGGCTTACCGAAAGCTGCTGGTCAGCGCCCTGATTGCCCAGGGGCAGTATGCCGAAGCGCGCTCTGCGGCCACCGAAGCGCTGGCGCTGAATGGCAACGACGCTACCCTGCTCGTCCAGCGCGGGCAAATGCGTCAGCGCCTGGGCGATCAGGACGGTGCACGTCAGGACTTCGCCCAGGCCATGGCGGTCGGCAACCTGCCACTGCGTGAACAGGCCTCGTTGTATGCCGCCATGGGCCAGCCGAGTGAGGCGCTGCAACGTCTGCAGCAAGCTCGCGATGCGGGCCAACTGCAACCCGGCGATGAAGTGCAGATTGCCTATTTCCTCAGCCAGGCAGGCGATGATCAAGGCGCGCTGGATACCTTCAAGCGTGTCGACCGTCAGTCCGGCCTCAAGCCACGCGAAGTGCAGGATGCCGCCTACAGCGCGATGCGCACGTCGAATGATGCGCAGGCCATCGCCTACTTCAAGCGCGTGCTCGATTATCAGCAGACCGGCGATCTGCAGATGCCCGCGCAACAGGTGTTCGATACGCGACGTGCCGTTTCTGATCTGTCCCGTGAATGGGGACTGACCAACACCACGACTTATCGGGGTGCCAGCACCAGCAGCGGCCTGAGCGGCGCGCCCGGCGGCAGCAATGACAGCGTGCAAAACAGTACCGAAGTGTTCTGGCGCCCCTTCGGTTACCGCAATGCGCGCTTCGTCGAGCTTTACGGACGCGTCACCGACACGCTGTGGAGCAAGGAAGGCGACTCCGACACAGGCGCGGACGCCTTGCAGGGCGCGCTCGGTATCCGGGTCAAGCCGTTCAGCGCAGTCAACGTGATCGGCGCCTTCGAACGCACCTTCCCGCTGGGCAACTCGAACGCCGATGGCGACTGGCTGGTGCGCCTGGGCTACGGCTCGAGCATCGGCACCGACCTGCGCGTCGATGTACCGAGCTGGTGGACTTCGCAGCTGTACGCTGAAGGCGGGCGCTATCTGCAGGACAAGCGCAACTACTTCAACAGTGAGTGGCAGGTCGGGCGCAGCTTCCGTCTGGACAGCATCAGCCCGCGGCTGGTGGTGTTTCCCCATGTGGTCGCCGCAGTGGACTACGACTCGAAGATGCGCAGTGAGGTCGACAGTCTCGGCCGTAGCAGCACATCATCGGGTAATGCTGGCGGACTTGGCGTCGGTACGGGCGTGCGTTACTGGTTCCGCGAGGACAAATACAAGGCGCCGCAGTCGTATGTCGACTTCTCCGTGCAGTATCGCGAGAAAGTGTTTGGCGATGACCGCGCAGAAGGCGTCTTCGCACGCATGACGTTCTCGTGGTGACCCGCGCCCGTCCCCCATCAGGGAGTAATGTTTGAAGGCTCTGGCCGCACTGCTGCGACAGGCAACATTGGTCAAGACCTCGCTGGCCGCCCTGCTGGTGGGGGCAATCGCCCTCGGCACCAGCGAGCTGTATGTGCTGATCCAGCCCAAGAGCCCGGGCGTGGTCGGCATCGTCTGGCAACCGGATAACGCAACGGTTGGCATAAGCGGCAACTGGGACAGGCTCGGCGCACGGCAATTGCTCGTGCAGTGGACGGCGGTCGATGACCAGGCGTTCATACCGGGCACGCCGATGACCAGCGTGCCCGTGTTGCCGGACTGGACACGCATCGGCAAGGAGCCGTGGGCGCAGGAGGTGATCCTCGGGCTGGCCGGGTACTTCAGCGAAACCCGCTCACGGGACAATATCGAGCAACTGGCGGTGCTTTCGGCACAACTGGCCAAGGTGAAAACGCCGCTCAATGTCACCGGCTGGTACTTCCCCGCCGAGGTCGACCCCAGCTGGAGTCGTGCCAAGGAGTTACCGGCACTGCTGGCGAAACTGCCTAGACCACTGTGGATCAGCGTCTACGATGGCGCCAATATCGGGCCCGCCGCCACGGCGGACTGGCTGAAAACCTGGCTGCCGGACGATATCGGCGTGTTCTTTCAGGATGGCGTGGGTGTCTATGCGCGCACCGCTCCGGTTGCCCGGACCTACGCCGACGCGCTGCGCAAACGGCTGGGCAAGAATCGCGTGAGAATCATCGTCGAAGCTTTTCGCCCGCAGGTCGGTGGCGGCTTCCGCCCGGCAACGGCGGCCGAACTGAAACCGCAGATCGCCGCCTTCGATGGCTATCCGCTGTATCTGTTCGACGGTCCGCACTATGTGACACCCGACCTGATAGAAGCCCTGAACAAGTAGAAACAAGTGGCGCTGGACGAAATTCGCGCACAGGGCTACAAAGAGTCTTCGCACTGGATTTCGAGCCGCACGGAGTGGTCCATGACGCCACGTCAGCATTGCCTGGCCTGCCTGCAACAGACACCGCCCTTGGTGTTTGAAGCTGCGTTATGGGTGTCGACCGAACATGACGCGCACTTCGCGTGGCATGAGGTAATGAGCGAAATGGATCGCTTGCAACGCCAGATAAGCGCAGCGCTGCCTGTCCTGCCTGCGCCTGAACTCGCGCAACCGCTGTTGCGCCAGCTCAACGCGCTGGGTTTTCAGCAGGATGACTGGAACCCTCCCAAACCCGATTCGGCCCTTTTGCACAAGATCGTGGAGCAGCGTCGAGGCCAGCCGCTGGGGCTGGCAATGATCGCGCTGGAGATCGCACGGCGCCTGGACATCGCCATGGAAGGCGTCAACTTCCCGGGTCACTTCCTGCTGCGCGTGCCGGGTGCCGATCACCTGCTCGACCCCTGCAGCGGGCGCAGGCTCTATCCCGCCGACTGCCGCGAGCTGTTGATCAGGCAGTTCGGCCCGACCATGAAGCTGCGCGCCGAGCATATGACACGCGCCACCCCGACCAGCATGCTGCAACGGTTGTCACGCAACCTGCGGCACCTGCATCAGATCAACGATAATGTTCTCGCGGCGCTCAAGGATGCTGACCGCATCGTCGAACTGGGCCAGGCCACCAGCAGCGATCACCTGGCCCGCGCCAGTCTGTACCAGTTTCTCGAATGCCCGCAGGCAGAACGCTTCGATCTGGAACGCGCGCTGCTGCTCAGTGAAGACCCACTGCAAAGACTCCAGCTGGCCGAGCGCCTGAGCCGCCTACCGGCAAACCACCGCGTTCATTGAGCGCGCTACTCATTCGCTGCGAATTGTTACCTGCCGGGTAATGCTGCATATCCTGCGCGGGGATTTTTCAGGCGCGTGATGGCGGTTAACCTGCGCGCGTTAAATCGACGTGGATTTGCAAGCTCCCTTGATCCTGCGTTTTGTTTGGCCGCCGTGCAGGTCTCTGTGCAGCGGCCTTTTTTATTGCCCACAGGTTTTAACGCGCTGCGCGTTTACGCCGTGCAACGTGCCTCAGCCCTTGGCATTCGGCGTTTTTTTGATCAGCCCCTTGTTTTCCATGTCCTTGATCTTGCGCATCTCGTAACTGTCACCCGACTCGGCAAACACCTGAAGATTCTGCAGGATATGGATGGTCTTGATGTAGTCCGGCAATAGCGCGTTGGCATAGGGATCACCGCTCAGCGCTTTCTCTTTCATGTCGATGATCCGATTGGCAAAAAACTCCAGCGCGTTGATCTCCTTGCTGGGGTCGACCAGCTTGCCTTGCTTGTCGAACTCATCGCCTGCGCGACTCATCAACTCGGCGGTGTGATTATCGATCATGCCGAACTTGTACAGGATCATCCCCGCTCTGTTGAGATCCTTGGGGGTTATCTGTTCGGGGTTGAAGCCCTTGAACAGCGGTTTCATCTTGCGCTTTTCCATCGCCAGCGAATTGAGCGCAATCGAGTTTTCGCCCACCTCCTGAAGCACTTGGGTTACCTGTGCCGCAGCCTTCTTGACCTTGACGCGCTCAGGAGGCGCCGCGACGCTTACCGGCGGAAAGTCGCCCCATATTGATTTGGCCATGTGTCACTCCGGATATGAATGTGTTCAGACTTCATATCGGGGCCAGCACGGCATGATTGATAGGCGTGGAAAAATCCATACCTACCTTACCGCGCCACAAGACAGCACTTACATAACTCGGTGAAACTTCTCACACATAATCAAGCCGTCAGCGTGAATAAGCGCGCACGCTCAACTGATAACCGCGGTCTTGCAGCAACGTCCAGAGGCTGTTTATTTAACGTACTTCTGCAGGTTGGCCATCATTTCCTGCAACGCCTCGCCAGTGTCGACAGGGTGCGCAGCGTTGGCAAAATCACCAATCGCCTGCCACTGCGCCGCAACGTCTTCAGGGCTGAAGCCTGTGTGCGGGTCGAAACAGGCTCCCTGACTGCGCTGCCAGCGGACCTTGCCGATCCAGCCACCACCCACTTCGAACAGCTCGCCGCTGCTCTGGCATTGTTCGCTGCACAGGTACACCACCAGCGGGCTGACCAGTTCGGGCTTGAGCAGCTCGAAGACATTGGCGGGGATCAGCCCCTCGGTCATGCGTGTGCCGCCCGTTGGCGCTATGGAGTTGACGAAGATGCGGTGCTTGCGACCTTCCAGCGCGAGGGTGCGGGTCAGCCCGTAAAGCCCCAACTTGGCCGTCGCGTAATTGGCTTGCCCGAAGTTGCCGTAGATACCGGATGTCGATGACGTGAAGATCACCCGTCCGCCATTCTGCTCGCGCAGATAAGGCCAGGCGGCATGGGTGACTTTGTAGGCGCCCTCGACATGGACGCGATAGACCAGGTCCCAGTCGGCGTCCTCCATGTTGGCGAAGGTCTTGTCACGCAGGATGCCAGCGTTGTTGACCAGCACATCGATGCGCCCGAATGCATCCAGCGCATGCTGCACAATGCGGCCGCCCTCGGTGACCGAATCATGATTGGCTATTGCAGTGCCACCTGCCGCGCGAATCTCGGCCACGACGCGATCGGCAGCAGACGCACTGGCCCCTTCGCCGTGCTCCGAACCACTCAGGTCGTTGACCACCACTCGCGCGCCGTGTTTCGCAAACAGCAGCGCATGAGCCCGACCCAGCCCACCCCCTGCGCCGGTCACAATCACGACTTTATCGTCAAAACGCACTGACTCGCTCATCGCTGGCTCCATGCTTCAGGAAGACGTTGCGATGAGTGTCATCCACGCCCTGCACAGCCACAATCAACACCTGCTGCGCTGAATCATTGCCCATAAAGGAGCGCGATGTTTTCAGCCCAGGTGCTTGATGAACGCTTCCAGCCAAGGCTCTGCGTCGGTTTCCGGGGTGACGCTTTCGCTTCCGTCCAGACGCAACATGTCCTGCACTTCGCTGACGCCCAACTCAGCGAACAGTTCGCGCATCTGCTCGCCGCCTGCGCAGAAGGTGTCGCCGTAACTGGCATCGCCCAGTGCGATCACCCCGCCAGGCAATCCACGCAGTTCGCCTGGCAGACCGTCGCGCAGCGCTGCATAAAGAGGCATCAGGTTGTCGGGCAACTCGCCCATCCCGGTAGTCGATGTCACGGCAAGCAGCGCCTGAGGCTCGAAGGCGAGCAGCTCCGGCAGCATGAGGCGCGGATTGACGAGGGTTTCATGGCCGGCGACACGCAACAGTGCGGCGGCGTGTCTGGCAACTTCCTCGGCCGATCCGTAGACCGTTCCACACACGATGGCGACTTTCATGGTTATTCCTGCAGCAGCTTAAAAAAGTGAAACATTATGCCTTAGAATGCCGTCTGAATTTTCTACGGACCATTCTGCCTTCGGGTCTGCCCGAAGAAGCACAGCAGAGTTGAAACACTTGAATGAAAAAATATGACGGATGGCCAGAACACTTTGCGGAATCAATGGTCTTTGTTCTCAATAACCGGTTAGACCGAGCCTCCGCCCATGCAACCTGATTCACTTCTCACCCAGGCTGAGCTGGATTTTATCCAGAGCATGCAGCGCAACCCCCAGTTGAACGTACGTGACAGTACGCGCAGTCTGCTGGTCAATGGCGGCATCCAGATCCAGGATCTGCTGACGAAGCTGGCCGCTCATGAGCAGGTCACGATCCATGCGCAGTTCGAGAATCAGCAGATGAACTTCCCTCTGCATCTGGTCGAGGACGAATTCCACGCACTGCATCTGGAGCTCGGCGCACCAAGTATCTTCGAGGAAGGTCCGAAGATCCGCCCATGGCGACTCGTGATGGAAGAGCCGATCCCTCTCGAAACCGAAAAGGGCGCGCTGACGGCACTCTGGGTTCACGAGCTGTCGTTCAAGGGTGTGCTGCTCGAATACCGCAAGGAAGGCAAGCTGCCGAGAAACTTTTCCGCCTGGTTCAACCCGCCAGGGCAAGCGCCCATTCCGATGCGCGGCAAGCTGGAGCGAATGATCGGGCAAAACGTCGGCGCCTATCATTTCAGCAAACATGGCAAGGACGATGCCGAACGCTTGCGCCAGTACATCCTGCAAGAGCATCGTCGCAAACATCCGTCCTTGCACAAGTAACCCGCCTGCCCGGCAACGCTCTACCGGTCTCTCAGCGTTTCAGGAATAATCCTTGCTTGCTGTTCACGTGAAACTGTCGCGACCCACCATCCCGGATCGCGGCATGTGACCTCCCTACCCGGGAATTTCACGCCTCTACCGGAGATATACAATGTCTACCTCACCCGTCACCTTGATGGTTGCCCGCCGCGTGGCGCAGGGTCGCTACCATGAAATGATGGCCTGGCTGCACGAAGGCGAACAGCTGGCCACGGACTTTCCGGGGTATCTGGGTTCAGGGGTACTGGCGCCCCCGCCCGGCGATGACGAATTTCAGATCATTTTCCGCTTTACCGATGAGCACACCATGCACGCCTGGGAGCATTCCGCCTCTCGACGCTCCTGGCTGGTGCGCGGCAGCGGTCTTTTCGCACAACCCTCGGAGCATCGGGTCAGCGGCATCGACGGCTGGTTCGGCGCGATCGACCAGCGCCCGCCACGCTGGAAACAGGCTGTCGCGATCTGGCTGGCGTTTTTCCCCGTGTCGCTGATCTTCAATTTTCTACTGGGCCCGCTGCTCAATCATCTGGACCTGTTGCCGCGCATCATGATCAGCACGGCGGTGCTCACCCCACTGATGGTCTACCTGTTCATCCCGCTGTCCACGCGCCTGCTGGCACCCTGGCTGCAGAGCACGCCTGCACCGGCACGCCCGACGCAATCACCTTCCCCTCGTTAAGCTCATAAAGACCTGTACACCTTTACACCTCGGTACAGGTCTTGGTCGCTTCCCAGCCCCGCTCGTCTCCGCAGCCTCCCTGTGCTCAGCGCCTGCGAGCACTGCGTCGGCGAGTTTCATGATGTCCAGGGTTGTACAAAAAAATTCTCTGGTATAACTTTGCCTGTAAACCGGAAGAAACAATCGACCGTACAATCCCCGTCCACTACGGATAACCGATACGTGAGCTGTCGATGGCAATGTCTTCTGCACCGATCCTGATCACTGGCGCCAGCCAGCGCGTGGGCCTGCATTGCGCCTTGCGTCTGCTGGAACACGGGCAGCGGGTGATCATCAGTTATCGCACCGAGCACGAAAGTGTGACGGAGCTGCGCCAGGCTGGAGCAGTGGCCATCCACGGGGATTTTTCCTGTGAGGCCGGGATCATGGCCTTTGTCGAGCTGTTGAAAACCCAGACCTCGAGCCTGCGGGCCATTGTCCACAACGCTTCCGAGTGGCTGGCAGAAACACCGGGCGATGAAGCCGACAACTTCACCCGCATGTTCAGCGTGCACATGCTGGCGCCCTACCTGATCAATCTGCATTGCGAGTCGTTGCTGACCGCCAGTGAGGTCGCTGACATCGTGCATATCAGCGACGACGTGACCCGCAAGGGCAGCAGCAAGCACATCGCCTACTGCGCAACCAAGGCCGGCCTGGAAAGCCTGACGCTGTCCTTCGCCGCCAGGTTCGCCCCGCTTGTCAAAGTCAACGGCATAGCACCGGCGCTGTTGATGTTTCAACCCAAGGATGATGCGGCCTACCGCGCCAACGCCCTGGCCAAGTCGGCCCTGGGCATAGAGCCAGGTGCAGAGGTGATCTACCAGAGCCTGCGTTATCTTCTGGACAGCACCTATGTCACCGGCACAACACTGACCGTAAACGGCGGACGGCACGTCAAGTAAGCCGCCCCGAGGATCATTCTGATGAGTTCGTCCCTGCCCCAGCACTATCGAGACATTCTGCTCGGCCTTGGTGAAGATCCAGACCGCGAAGGTCTTCTGGACACGCCGAAACGCGCGTCCAAAGCCATGCAGTATCTGTGTCACGGCTACACCCAGAGTGTCGAAGAGATCGTCAATGGCGCCCTGTTCGCCTCCGACAACGATGAAATGGTCATCGTCCAGAACATCGAGCTGTACTCGCTTTGCGAGCATCACCTGCTGCCGTTCATAGGCAAGGCGCATGTGGCCTACATTCCGACCGGCAAGGTGCTGGGCCTGTCGAAGATCGCACGCATCGTCGACATGTTTGCCCGACGTCTGCAGATTCAGGAAAATCTGACCAAGCAGATTGCCGATGCGATTCAGAAAGTCACCGGAGCCGCCGGTGTGGCCGTGGTCATTGAGGCGCAGCACATGTGCATGATGATGCGTGGCGTCGAAAAGCAGAATTCGACCATGAACACGTCAGTGATGCTGGGCGCCTTCCGGGACTCGAGCACCACGCGCATGGAGTTTCTGCAATTGATCGGACGGAGCAGACAATAATGGCAAGACTCGAACCTGGCACCGCGCGCATCCGGGTCAAGGACCTGCGCTTGCGCACGTTCATCGGCATCAACGAGGACGAAATCCTCAACAAACAGGACGTGCTGATCAACCTGACGATTCTCTATGCCGCTCAGGAAGCCGTTCGTGATAACGACATCGAGCATGCCCTCAACTATCGCACCATCACCAAGGCCATCATCCAGCATGTCGAGGGCAATCGCTTTGCCCTGCTGGAACGGCTGACCCAGGAAGTGCTGGATCTGGTGATGAGCCACGAGGCGGTGACCTACGCTGAGGTGGAAGTCGACAAGCCGCATGCCCTGCGCTTTGCCGAATCGGTGTCGATCACGCTCGCCGGTCAACGCTGAAACTCTTATCATGACGCCAACCGTCTACTGAAAAGAGCCCGTCATGACCGAGCAAGAACGCCTCGAACTCGAAGCTGCAGCCTTCCGCCGACTGGTCGCGCATCTGGACAGCCGCAAGGATGTCCAGAACATCGACCTGATGAACCTGTCCGGCTTTTGCCGCAATTGCCTGTCCAAGTGGTACAAGGCCGCCGCTGACGAAAAGCAGATCGACCTCAGCCTGGATGATGCGCGTGAAGTGGTTTATGGCATGCCCTACAGCGAGTGGAAAGCCCGCTACCAGAAAGAAGCGAACGCCGAACAACAAGCGGCGTTCGTCAAGGAAACCAAACAACATGACTGATCTGAATTCCCTGCGCACCCGCCTGCGCAGCGGCGAGCATGCGTTTGCCGACACCCTGGCGTTCATCGCCGAAGGCTACGACTACCAGCCTCAGGCCTTCAGAAACGGCGACGTCGACAATGCTGCCGGGCAAAACGAAGGGTCGTGCAAGACCCTGGGCCTGGCATTACTGGAAGGCCTGACTGACGAAGAGGCACTGCTGGCGTTCGGCGAGCATTACCGCTCGGTACAAGCCACGCCTGAAGGCAGCGACCACGGCAATATCCGTGCGCTGATCGCGAAGGGTCTGGCGGGTGTGAAGTTTGAAGGCGAGCCGCTCAAGCGCAAGGCTTGATCGGCTGGGTTGAAATCACATCGTTCTAGTGCCCATACCTGGGCACTCCACGCTATACACACGTCCTGGTAAGCCCGGAAAACGGGGTTAAACACAGCATGAGGCAGAGTACAGCCCACTGTGGGAGTGAGCTTGCTCACGAAGGCATCGGTTCAAACACCCTGTTTCTGGGGGATGTACTGACCTCTTCGCGAGCAATGCGGATCGCTCCCATGAGATTTGTGTATAGCGCTGAGCGCTTGGGCACGAGAGCAAATCAGAACGATACGTCAGCCAGCCCGTCCAGGTAGCGCTCGACGTCCAGTGCCGCCATGCAGCCGGCACCGGCCGAGGTAATGGCCTGGCGATAGACGTGGTCAGCCACGTCACCGGCAGCGAATACGCCTTCGACGCTGGTCGCCGTGGCGTTGCCTTCACGGCCACCCTGCACAACCATGTAACCGTCTTTCAACGCCAGCTGACCGTCGAACAACGAGGTGTTTGGTGTGTGGCCGATCGCGATGAACACACCGTCGACTTTCAACTCGCTGCTGCTGCCGTCATTGTTCTTCAGACGCGCACCGGTCACACCCATGTTGTCACCCAGGACTTCGTCCAGCGTGGCATTGAGCTTGAGTTCGATCTTGCCTTCGGCGACACGTGCGTGCAGCTTGTCGATCAGGATCTTCTCGGCACGGAAGGTTTCGCGACGGTGAACCAGGGTCACCTTGCTGGCGATGTTGGCCAGATACAGCGCCTCTTCCACCGCCGTGTTACCACCACCGACCACCGCGACTTCACGGTTGCGATAGAAGAAACCGTCGCAGGTTGCGCAGGCAGAGACACCCTTGCCCATGAACGCTTCTTCCGAAGGCAGGCCCAGGTAGCGAGCACTGGCGCCGGTGGCAATGATCAGGGCGTCGCAGGTGTAGGTTGCGCTATCGCCCTGCAGGCTGAACGGCTTGCCGGCCAGATCAACGGAATTGATGTGGTCAAAGACAATTTCAGTCTCAAAACGCTCGGCATGCTCACGCATGCGTTCCATCAGCGCAGGACCGGTCAGGCCGTGCGGGTCGCCTGGCCAGTTATCAACTTCTGTAGTCGTGGTCAATTGGCCGCCAGCCTGCATGCCGGTGATCAGCAGGGGCTTGAGGTTGGCGCGAGCGGCGTAGACCGCAGCGCTGTAACCGGCAGGGCCGGAACCGAGAATGATCACTCGGGAATGACGTACGTCTGACATGACACACTCCTATCGACCGACCGTTTACGCCGCGGTCGGGACGGCTGGATAAAAAGGACCACCGAAACGCTTGGGGAAGCGTCGTTTGGTTCGGCAGGTCCTGAAAATTCTGACCTGAAGGACAGGTCTTAAATTGCGGAACAGCCTATCGGGGCCGCAGAGGTTAAGGAAATATCGTTTCACAATCCACCCTATAGGTCACTTCTATAGCGCAAGCGCTTGAAAGCGGCGCATGGGTGGCGAGCCATTCGGATGGTCTTCCTTTGCCAAGGATACGCCACAAGTCTGGCATGCTCAAAAACCGTCGGTGCTCTGCTCTTTCATGGCCATCACAAAGCCGGTAAGGTCACGCCTTTCAAGCACTCGGAGACTCCCATGCCCGCTCCCGCCCTTACCGGCCCGCAATACCTGAGAGAGGGCCTGAAACTGGTCCTCAGCCCTGGCTTGCGCTTGTTCGTTCTACTGCCATTGAGCATCAATGTGGTGTTGTTCTGCGGCCTGATCTATCTGGCGGTGCATCAGTTCGAGCTGTGGGTCGACACCTTCATGCCGACCCTGCCCCACTGGCTGAGCTTTCTCAGCTATATCCTCTGGCCACTGTTCGTGGCGCTGGTGCTGCTGATGGTGTTTTTCACCTTCACCGTGGTCGCCAACATCATCGCCGCACCGTTCAACGGGTTTCTGTCCGAAAAGGTCGAAGCCGTGGTTCGCGGTGTAGACGAATCGCCCGATTTCAGCTGGGCCGAACTGGTCGCCATGGTGCCCCGCACCCTGGCCCGCGAAGCGCGCAAGCTGGGCTACATGCTGCCGCGCATGCTCGGCCTGTTCATCCTGTCGTTCATCCCGGTCGCCAACATCATCGCCGCCCCGCTGTGGCTATTGTTCGGGGTGTGGATGATGGCGATCCAGTACATCGACTACCCTGCTGACAACCACAAACTGGGCTGGAACGAAATGCTCGGCTGGCTGAAGAGCAAACGCTGGCAGAGCCTTAGCTTCGGCGGCATCGTCTACGTTGCCTTGCTGATCCCGGTGGTCAACCTGCTGATGATGCCTGCTGCAGTGGCCGGGGCAACGCTGTTCTGGGTGCGCGAGCGCGGCGCGGATGCGTTGCCGGTGACCCACGCACGCGGCTGAATGCCAACCTGCCGGACCGCGTCATGCGGTTCGGCACACGCGAAGAAAAAAATCACACGCATATAAATATGCACCGCAACTCACCCTGCCAGCTGGGGCTAAATGGGGCCTCAATCAATCCGTTCATGTGAAGCCACCTTCCATGAAACCAGGCGACACATGAACTTAACAAGGAAGTTAAATCATGAATGCTCGAGTAAATCCTGCTGCACTGGCCGCTGACAACGCAACCGTTCAGGAAAAGATCCGCGCCTTTCTGGTCAGTGAACTGGCCGAATGGTCGATCAACCCGGACAACGTGTACATCAACGGCGTGAACGACCCCGAAGAACGCATCGTCATCAGCTCCACGTCGCTGACTGCCGAAGCCGCGAACCGTGTTTTCGAAAAAGACGCCCCTGCTTATTCCACCCGCACCGCCGGCCTGTTCACCGTGGCGTATTCGTATGCCGATGAACATCGTCTGGCGGCACCGGATCTGGCCAAAGTGGGCGAAGTGATCGGCCAACTGGTTCGTGATCTGGGCTGAGTGCCCTGCTTGACCGGCTGAGTGACGACTCCGCCTGAGAGCGTGCCGAACAGATAACGAGTTATCTGTTCGGCACTTCAGCATTAAAAGGGAAACTGCTTACAGCGATATATCAGCATTCTTACAAGTAGCTTATAGAACTCCATTCCGTGTAACGGCAACGACTTGCCGCAACCAGACACTGCTTGCCGAGATATGAAAAAACATTACACGTAGGAATATTGTGTAGGACATATCTTCCCGACCTCTAATACAAGACTGCAACGGCGTAGGAACAACCAATACATTAAATATGGCATTATCCTTGCTCTCCTGATTGAAAAAAACAGGAGTAATCGCTATGGAAATAAAAACAAAATCTGCCGCAGAACAACTCTCCTCCTACCGACCGGCATCCCTCGAAAGACTACCGGAAAACCGCTCAGGTCAGTTTGCAAGCCTGTTGAACGCTGCCATCACACAGACGGAGAAAAAACCTTCAGTCGCATTACCCGCAACACTCGGCAGCTCGGCAATCCCCCGCTCAAATCGCTTCATGGATAGCATGACTATCGAACAACGCAGATCCATTGTGGAGGATAAAGACTTCGTGCCTATACCAGCGGCAATGGAACGTGCGCGAGGGACTTTCAAATGACCCATACCGACAATACTGTGCCATTTCCTAATGTCACCCCGTTGGGTTGTACAGCCTATGCGTTTACCCATTAACTATTCCGCGCAGTCTCACGCCAACTTGCTCACCTTACCGACGCCCTATCACCAATCCATCACACAACCGCCACATAATCGAAATGTAATCAGTCGACACTGCTCTCATGAGCCAAATTCTTAATGTCACCCTGATCACTGAAACCTTTACTCCCGAGATCAACGGCGTCGCCAATACCCTGGGGCGGCTGTGTGAAGGGTTGCGGTTGCGTGGGCATCGGGTCGAGCTGGTCCGGCCACGTCAGAACGACGAGATCGGCGCGGGCACTGCAGAGGATCTGCTGCTCTGCCGGGGCTGGCCGATACCGGGTTACCCGGGGTTGCAGTGGGGTCAGTCTTCGATGCACAAGCTGCTGCGGCGCTGGCAACGGCGTCGGCCGGATGTGCTGTACATCGCCACGGAAGGTCCGCTGGGGCTCTCGGCACTGCGCGCAGCACGGCGTCTGGGGATTGCGGTGATCAGTGGCTTCCATACCAACTTCCCGCAGTACACGCAGCAGTACGGCATGGGTTTCATCACCCGCTTGCTGACGCACTACCTGCGCTGGTTCCACAACCGGTCGCGCATGACGCTGGTGCCGAGCATCAGTCAGAAGGTCGAGCTGGAGCGGCGTGGCTTTGAGAGGATCGAGCTGTTGTCGCGAGGCGTCGACAGTCAACTGTTCAGCCCGTCCAGACGCTCGCAGCCTCTGCGTGAGAGCTGGGGTCTGCAAGCCGATGATGTCGCGGTCCTGCATGTTGGTCGCCTTGCCCCCGAAAAAAACCTGAGCCTGCTCAAAGCCTGTTTCGAGGCGCTCAAGGACAGTTACCCGCAGCGTAATCTGAAACTGGTGGTGGTTGGCGACGGACCTCAACGCGCGCAGCTGGAGCAGCAAATTCCGGATGCGATTTTCTGCGGCACCCAGCGCGGCGAGGTGCTGGCGACGCACTATGCCTCGGCCGATATGTTTCTGTTCCCCAGCCTCACCGAAACCTTCGGCAATGTGGTTCTCGAAGCACTCGCCTCAGGCCTGGGCGTGGTCGCCTACGATGAAGCCGCAGCCGGGCAGCATATCCGCCACGGCCACAACGGTGCGTTGGCCATGCCGGGGGATGAGGCGGCGTTCATCGACTCGGCGCGCTGGTTGCTGGAAGACAATGAGACACTGCGCCGCGTGCGCCTCAATGCCCGGCAACATGCCAGTCGCCAGGGCTGGACAGCGGTCATCGATCAGTTCGAACGTCAATTGCGCGAGGCCTGCCCGAGCCAGAATGCTGCAAGCATCAAAGAGATCAGGCCGGTCGCCAGCAAGAAGATCAGGCCAGTGTCGCCAGTGCGTCTCGACTGAAGGGCAGGATGTCCTGCTCGCGTCCCTCGCGCACTTTCAGTGCCCAATCCGGATCGACCAGCAGCGCACGCCCCACCGCCACCAGATCGAACTCGTCGTTGCCCAGCCGCTTCAGCAGATTTTCCAGGCTGGCCGGTTGAGCGACCTTGTCGGTGTCGACCATAAATTGCAGGAACTCACCGTCCAGTCCGACGCTGCCGACTGTGATGGTCGGTTTGCCAGTCAGCTTGCGCGTCCAGCCCGCCAGGTTCAGGTCGGAGCCTTCGAACTCAGGCTCCCAGAAACGCCGGGTAGAGCAATGAAAGATATCCACACCAGCATCAGCCAGAGGCTGCAGAAACTCGCCCAGCGCCTCAGGCGTTTGCACCAGGCGCGCGGTGTAATCCTGCTGTTTCCATTGTGAGAAACGGAAAATGATCGGGTAATCCGGGCCCACAGCGGCGCGCACGGCCTTGATCAGTTCGAGAGCAAAACGTGAGCGGTTGGCGAGGCTGCCGCCGTACTCGTCGCTGCGTTGATTGCTGCCCTCCCAAAAGAACTGATCGACCAGGTAACCGTGAGCCCCATGAATTTCGACACCGTCCATGCCAATCGCCTTGGCATCGGCGGCAGCCTGGGCAAAGGCCGCAACGACCTCGTCGATGTCCTGCTTGCTCATGCCATGCACCAGCACCTGACCGTCCTTGACCTTCTCCATCGGCCCGTAGGCAGGCACGCTGCCGTCCGGCTCGGTGCCAGGACGACGAACTGCGCCGACGTGCCAGAGTTGCGGGACGATCCTGCCGCCCTCCGCATGTACTGCCTCGACCACTTTGCGCCAACCGGCCAGTGGCGCTTCACCGAAAAACTGCGGGACGTTCGGATAGCCGTTGGAGGCCTTGTGATTGACCGTCGTACCTTCGGTGATAATCAGCCCGACGCCTGCCGCAGCGCGCCGCCGGTAGTACTCGACGACCTTCGAGTTGGGCACGTGCCCTGGCGAGAACGAGCGGGTCATGGGGGCCATGACCACACGCGACGACAGCTCCAGACTGCCCAGACGGAAAGGCGTGAACAAGGCTTCTGCCGACATGCGCAACTCCTGTGAAATGGTCGATTGCCATCAGACGCGCAGAATATCGCCGGGTGTCAGCGCTGGCCCAGTACTATTGATCTGACTGATTTGAGTTCAGAAGCGACGAGCGCGCAAGAAAGCCGGGCGAACGCGAAATGCTACCCCGGCTGTACGATCAGCTTTGCGCCAGGGCCTTTTCAATGGCCTGGATCACGGCAGGATCATCCGGAGTGGTACGCGGAGAAAAACGTGCGCTTACACCACCGTTCTTGCCGACCAGAAACTTTTCGAAGTTCCAGGTGATATCCCCGGGAAACTCGGCACCCTCGCCCGCCAGCAAACGGTAGAGCGAGTGACGGTTGGGGCCGTTGACATCGAGTTTTTCACCCAGCGTAAAGGTCACGCCGTAGTTGAGTTGGCAAAACTCGGCGATCTCTTGCTCGGTACCTGGTTCTTGCCCGGCAAACTGGTTGCACGGCAGACCCAGTATCTCAAGGCCCTTGTCCTTGTACTGCTGATAGAGGTTTTCAAGTGCTGCGTACTGCGGTGTCAGCCCGCATTTGGACGCGACGTTGACCACCAGAACCACTTTGTTCCTGAAATTCGCCAGCGGCAGTTCCTGGCCACCCAGCGCTTTCAATTTGATGTCGTGAAAAGCACTCATGAGAACCCCTTTTGAAACAAGTCGGCCCAGGCTATAACCCGAAAAAAGGCACCGTGACCGCACGCGTAACGAAAGTCGTCATCGCAGAACAGCCAGGGCGCCTTTTCAGTGCCTGAGCTTAGCAGCACAAATCAGTGTTGATGACCGCCTTCACCGTGAACATGGCCGTGAGCCATTTCTTCTTCACTGGCATCACGGATGGCCACAACCTTCACGTCGAAGTTCAGGCGCTGACCCGCGAGCGGATGGTTGCCGTCAACGGTAACATCGTCGCCTTCCAGATCACGGATGGTCACGATCTGCATGCCGCCATCCGGACCGGAAGCGTGAAACTGCATGCCGACTTCGAGCTTGTCGACGCCTTCGAACATGCTGCTGCTCAGGGTGCTGACCAGTTCGGCCGAGTACTCACCGTAGGCGTCTTCGGGCTCGACGGCAACGTTCAGCTGGTCGCCTACTTCCTTGCCTTCCAGTGCCTTTTCCAGGCCCGGGATGATGTTGCCTGCACCGTGCAGGTAAACCAGCGGCGCAGCACCGGTAGAACTGTCGATGACCTCACCAGCGTCGTTGGTCAGGGTATAGTCAATGGAGACAGCCTTATTGGCGGCGATCGGCATGGGGACAAGACCTTTTGCTTAAGATTGAAGAACGGGCAAGTTTAACCAAGCAATCGCCCGAAAGCGAACGCAACTCTGACGGACGGCCCGCTTTGAAAGGTTCAATCGTTATCGATTTGAGACAGGACGAGCACGGTCACTGGTTTGCGCTGCTGTCGTGCGGCCATACCCAGCACCTGCGTCATGACCCTCCGTGGCAGTCACGCCCCTGGGTGCTGGACCCGCTGCAACGCAGTCAGATGAGAGGTCAGGCCTTTTGTTGCGGCTGGTGTGCGAATGCCGCAGATAACGATAGTCTTGCCGCAGAGAAATCGCGTTAGACGGTTTCCGGACTTTTTCGGTCGGCAGCGCTTTCCTATGTGCTGCGACCCCTTGCACTGCTCAATCGAGAAGCCAGTATGCAGACTTTTTTTATCGCCCCCACTGACTTTGGCGTGGGGTTGACCTCCATCAGCCTGGGACTGGTGCGCACGCTGGAGCGCGCTGGCTTGAAAGTAGGCTTTTTCAAACCGATCGCCCAGCCCCATCCCGGTGACCTGGGCCCCGAGCGTTCGACCGAGCTGATGGCTCGCACCCACGGCCTCAAGCCGCCCAAGCCTCTGGGACTGGCGCATGTCGAACGCATGCTCGGTGATGGTCAACTGGATGAACTGCTCGAAGAGATCATCAATCTTTATCAGCAGGCAGCGGTCGGCAAGGACGTGCTGGTGGTCGAAGGCATGGTCCCGACCCGCAGCGCGAGCTACGCCGCGCGGGTCAATCTGCATTTGGCCAAGAGCCTGGACGCCGAAGTCATTCTGGTCTCTGCCCCGGAAAACGAAGTGCTCGCCGATCTGTCGGGCAGGGTCGAATTGCAGGCCCAGCTGTTTGGCGGCCCCAAGGATCCCAAGGTGCTGGGCGTGATACTCAACAAGGTGCGCACCGAAGAGAGCATGGAAGTCTTCGCCTCGCGCCTGAAAGAACACTCGCCGTTGCTGCGCAGTGGCGACTTTCGCCTGCTGGGCTGCATTCCGTATCGCGCCGAACTCAACGCACCGCGTACCCGCGATGTGGCCGAACTGCTCGGCGCGCAGGTGCTGAACGCAGGCGACTACGATCAGCGCCGCATGACCAGAATCATCATTTGTGCGCGGACGGTGCTCAACACGGTTCCGCTGCTCAAGCCGGGTGTGCTGGTGGTGACGCCGGGCGACCGCGACGACATCATCCTGGCGGTGAGCCTTGCAGCCATAAACGGCGTACCGCTGGCCGGCCTCCTGCTGACCAGCGATACCGTGCCCGACCCACGCATCATGGAGCTGTGCCGCGGCGCACTGCAGGCGGGGCTGCCGGTGCTGTCGGTCAGCAGTGGCTCGTATGACACTGCCAATCGCCTGAATCAGTTGAACAAGGAAATCCCCATCGATGACCGCGAGCGCGCGGAAAACATCACCGATTTCGTTGCCAGTCACCTGGACGCCAACTGGCTGCACCAGCGCTGCGGCACACCGCGTGAGCTGCGCCTGTCGCCCGCAGTGTTTCGCTATCAGTTGATCCAGCGCGCGCAAGCGGCCAACAAGCGCATCGTGCTGCCTGAAGGCAACGAGCCGCTGACCATTCAGGCTGCCGCCATCTGCCAGGCACGCGGTATCGCGCGTTGCGTGTTGCTGGCCAGGCCCGAGGAAGTGCACGCCGTTGCGCAGGCGCACGGCATCGAGCTGCCGCAGGGGCTGGAAATTCTTGACCCGGACCTGATTCGCGAACGCTACGTTGCGCCGATGGTAGAACTGCGCAAAAGCAAAAGCCTGAACGCGCCCATGGCCGAGCAACAGCTCGAAGACCCGGTGGTCATCGGTACGGTGATGCTGGCGCTGGACGAGGTCGACGGGCTGGTGTCCGGCGTCATTCACTCCACCGCCAACACCATCCGCCCGGCCCTGCAACTGATCAAGACCGCGCCAGGCTGCACGCTGGTGTCTTCAGTGTTCTTCATGCTCTTTCCCGAGCAGGTGCTGATGTATGGCGACTGCATCATGAACCCGCATCCGAGCGCCAGCGAACTGTCCGAGATTGCCTTGCAGAGCGCCGATTCGGCCACTGCGTTCGGCATCTCGCCGCGCGTGGCAATGATCAGCTATTCCAGCGGCAACTCGGCCAGCGGCGAAGAAGTCGAGAAGGTCCGCGAAGCGACGCAGCTGGCACGCGAAACCCGCCGCGATCTATTGATCGACGGGCCGCTGCAGTATGATGCGGCCGCCAACGAACAGGTCGCACGGCAGCTGGCTCCGGACAGCGCGGTCGCAGGACGCGCCAACGTGTTCGTGTTCCCGGACCTGAACACCGGCAATACCACGTACAAGGCGGTGCAACGCAGTGCCGACTGTGTAAGCCTCGGCCCGATGTTGCAAGGCCTGCGCAAGCCGGTGAACGATCTGCCGCGCGGCGCGCAGGTCGACGACATTGTCTACACCATCGCGCTGACAGCCATACAGGCCGACACGCTGTCCTGATACCTGACCCGAGTGCCGCAGAGCAGTCTGCGGCTTCCGATAACTTGCGGAGCCATCTTCCTCATGGATTTCCTGCCTGCCCCGTTACGCGGCGTCATTGCCTCGCTGTTGCTGGCGCTGAACACCATCGTCTGCTGCACGGTGCTGTTCGCGGTCACGATCCTCAAGATCTGCCTGCCTTTCTCTGCGGCACAGCGTTTCACCGACTGGCTGATGAGCCATATCCATGAAACCTGGATCGGCAACAACAATGCCTGGATCAAACTGCTGTGCCACACCCGCTGGCACCTGAGCGGTCTGGAAGAGCTGGATTACCAGCACTCGTATCTGGTTACCAGCAATCACCAGAGCTGGGTCGACATCATGGTCTTGCAGTACGTGCTCAACCGACGTATTCGCCCCTTGAAGTTCTTCCTCAAGCAGGAGTTGATCTGGGTTCCGGTGATCGGTCTGGCTTGGTGGGCGCTGGGCTTTCCGTTCATGAAGCGCTACTCCAAGGCATACCTTGCCAAACACCCGGAAAAGAAAGGCAAGGACCTGGAAACCACCCGCCGCACCTGCGCGAAGTTTCGCCATAACCCGGTGGGGATTTTCAACTTCGCCGAAGGCACGCGCTTCACCGCCGGCAAACACGCGCAACAGAACTCGCCGTTCCGCCACCTGCTCAAACCCAAGGCTGGCGGCATTGCCTTCGTGCTCGATGCGATGGGCGAACAGCTGGAATCGATCATCAACGTGACCATCCACTACCCTGGCGGACAACCCGGCTACTGGGACCTGCTGTGCGGGAATGTGAAGGAAGTGGTTGCGCACTTCGAAGAGATCAAAATCCCGCAGCAGTTTCTCGGCAAGAATTACGACCAGGACGGAGAATACCGCCTGGAGTTCCAGCAGTGGATCAATACGCTATGGGAAGAGAAAGACCGTCTGCTGGACAGCCTGCATGAGCAGTATCCAGCGCGGCATTGATATTGACTCGTGGAAGCGAGCCTGCTCGCGAAGAGGCCATCGCCTTCGCGAGCAAGCTCGCTCCCACTTTGCCCGCATTCAACCCGTCTGCGGACGCAGCGGCATCGATCAGTACTGCTGACCCGGAATCGGCTTGAGGTTGACCTCGACGCGGCGGTTCTGGGCGCGGCCGTTGACGTCGGCGTTGCTGGCAATCGGTTGATCAGGGCCTGCACCGCGCACTGACAGGTGCGCTTGATCGACGCCTTGCGAGGTCAGGTAAGTCGCGACACTCTGGGCGCGCTGTTGCGAAAGGTCCATGTTGTGCTGGCGGCTGCCGGTGCTGTCGGTGTAACCGACGATTTCAATGTTGTTCTGGTTGAACTGCTTGAGCGAGCTGGCCAGGTTGTTGAGCGGCGAATAGAAGCTGCTGGCAATGGCCGAAGAGTCCGTCGCGAACGTGATGTTACCCGGCATGATCAGTTTGATCTGGTCACCCTGACGCTGCACCTCGACACCGGTGTTGGCCATGCTCTCGCGCAGCGCAGCTTCCTGCTTGTCTGCGTAGTAGCCATAACCTGCCGATGCGGCACCCGCCACTGCAGCGCCGATCAGGGCACCCTTGCCACGGTTATTGTGATCGATGGCAGCACCGGCTACCGCACCGGCCAATGCGCCGAGTCCGCCGTACTTGGCCGTCTTGCTCATACCACCGGAGCTTTGCGCCTGGCCTTGATTGTCATAGGGATTGGATGTTGCACAGCCGGAAAGCATGGCTACGGCGGTGGCAACAATGATCAAACGACGCGAGGTAAACATTCAGGAGCTCCTGGTTTTGACGAACGCTGGTAACCGGATTAGAGCATACACGCTATCAAAAATTCCTTAACCCGTGCTGAACCGCCCGTATTACGGGCTTCTGCGCGTACCGCTCAGCGGCGCTCCTCGCGAATGTAGGGTTCGCCCAGCGCACCGGGCTGGCTGCTCGATTGCCGCTTGCCGCTCGCCACCCAGACCATGACCAACAGGGTTACCGCATAGGGCGTCATCAAGACGAAATACTGGGGCAGGCGCACGCCGGTTGCCGCCAATTGCGGAATCAGCGCCTCGATACCGCCGAACAGCAAAGCGCCGGCCAACGCGCGCCAGGGCGACCAACGCGCAAAGATCACCAGCGAAACTGCAATCCAGCCGCGCCCGCCGGTCATGTCGGCGATCCACATCTTGGTGCTGAGCACGGCGATGAAACCGCCAGCCAGCCCCATCAACGCGGAACCGGCGACAATCGCCGCCAGGCGGTAACCGAGCACGGAAATGCCTGCGGCATCAGCGGCCTGCGGGTTCTCGCCCACCGCGCGCAGGCGCAGCCCGGTGCGCGTGCGATCGAGCAGCCAGACCACCGCGATGAAAATCACCACGGTCAGGTACACCAGCGGGTTCTGCACAAAGACCCGGCCTACCACGGGCAGCTCGGACAACGGCCACAGCTCGACCGCCTGCAAGCCGCTGACCGGGCGGTTGGTCCAGCCCAGCAGCGTGCCCAGCAGCCCGGTCAAGCCCTGACAAAAGAACACCAGCGCCAGCCCGGCGATCACCTGGTTGATCCGCAGCACCAGCACCATCAGCGCAAACAGTAACGACACCAGACCTGCCGCCGCCATCGACGCCAGCAGCGAAAGGCCAGGCGAGCCGAGGCTCAACTGCATGCCGATGCCCGCCAGTGCGCCGACCAGCATCAGCCCTTCGACGCCCAGCGCCAGTACACCGCTGCGCTCGATGAGGATCAGGCCCAGCGCTGCCAGGGCAAACGGCACGGCAAAATCCGGTGCGCTGCCCAGCCAGTGGGAAATAAGCTCCATCAACGTTCTCCTGCCTGGATGCGCCGCAGGCGATGGCGGATGAAAAAGTCCGAAGACGCGACGCAGATCACCAGAATCGCCTGGATCAGTTGCACCATCGAAAACGGAATCTGATAGAACACCTGCAGGTTGCGCCCGGCCACGAACAGCATGGCGATCAGCAGCGCGACCACAGTTGCGGCCACTGGATTGTTGCGGGCCAGAAAGGCGATCAGAATCCCGGAAAACCCGTAGCCCTGATAGAACGACTGAGTAAGGCGCCCTTCCTGTCCCGAGGTCACGACAAAACCTGCAAGCCCCGCCAGCGCGCCCGACAGCAGCACGGTGCCGATGATCATCTTGCGCACCGGTACGCCCACCGCCCCGGCGACTTTCGGGTTGGCATCGACGAAGCGCAGGTACAACCCGGCCCGCGAAACACCGACGAACCACAGGGTCAGACCGGTGACCAGCAGCGCCAGAGGGATCGCCGCGTTATACCCGGCAAACAGGTCGGGCAGCCGCTCGAAGCTCTGGAACGCGGGGGAATAGGGAAAGTTGTCGCGCGGGTCCTTCCAACTGCCGTACACCAGGTGCAGGAGGAAATTGGCGGCGATGTAATTGAGCATCAGCGTCGAGATGATCTCGTTGACCTGCCACTTGAGCTTCAGCAGCACCGGCCCCAGGCTCCACAACAATCCGCAGATAACGGCTGCCGCCATCATCAGCGGCAGACGCAACGCCTCCGGGCCCACCTGAAACAGCGAGATCGCCGTGGCGCCAATCGCGCCCCAGATCATCTGGCCTTCCAGACCCAGGTTCCAGAAACGCGCCCGAAACGCCATGCACCCGGCGAGCCCGACCATGATCATCGGCGATGCCTGAAACAACACTGCCTTGAAGTTTTGTGCATCGAACACTGTCTGCACGACGAACTCGTTGAGCAGCTCGTCGGCAGGCACGCCGGCAAGAATCAGAATCACAGTGCAGATCGCCAGCCCGATCAGCAGCGCCAGGGCAATGATCAGCGCCTGCAATAACCAGCCGGTCTGCTGACGAAGCTCCAGGGTGTAGCGCCGCGCCAGCAAGGGTTGCCGTGCGGATTTCATCGGTTGTACTGATTCAGTCATGACTCACCATCGCTTTGCCGATGGCTTGCCGGTCGGCAGGGTGCGCGAACTCGGCGACGATGCGCCCGCCGTTCATCACGCCGACACGGTCAGCCAGGGCCAATACTTCGTCCAGATCCTCGCTGATCACCAGCACCGCAGCACCCGCGTCCCGCGCCGCCCGCAAACGGGCATGCACCGCTTGGGTGGCACGCACATCCAGGCCCCGACTCGGGCTGTGCACCAGCACCAATTGCGGGTCGCGGCTGAATTCACGGGCGATCACCAGCTTCTGGGCATTGCCTCCCGACAACAGCGCAGCTTTCTGATCCAGAGAGCGCACGCCCTGTACGTCGAAGTCCGCCACGGCGCGCTGCGCATCCTGTTTCAGACGCTTGTAGCCGAGGCGCCAGAAAGAGCCGTATTGCCCGCTGTGAATATTGCCGATGGCAAAGTTCTCGGCCACCGACAACGACCCGGCCAGCGCTGCGCCGTAGCGGTCGGCCGGGATCGAGGCAATGCGCAACTGCCGACGCTGGTCGGCCGACGCGCCGCGCAAATCGCCAAACCCGGCCATGTGGATTTCACCCTCAGTGGCTTGCGGCAGCCCCATCAGGGCGTTGGCCAGCTCGGCCTGACCGTTGCCGCCCACGCCTGCGATGCCGTAAATCTGCCCGGCGTGCAGGCTCAGGTTGACGCCGTTGAGCGCGCTGCTGCCGACGCTGCGCAAGTCCTTGACCTGCAAACGCACCTCGCCGGGTGTCGCCGGTTGATGCTCGGCAACCGGCACCGATTCGCCTACCGTGAGCTGCACCAGTTGCTCGACACTCACCTTCTGCGGGTCCAGGGTCTGCACGGTGCGCCCGCCACGCATCACGGTTACCCGGTCGGCATAGCGCTTGACGTCAGCCATCTTGTGCGTGACCAGAACCACCGCCGCGCCTTGCCGGGCGAATGCCTGAACGGTCAGCAGCAGACGCTCGGCTTCCTGGTCGGTCAGCACTGCCGTGGGCTCGTCGAGGATCAGAATCCGCGCACCGGCGAGCAACACCTTGAGAATCTCGACCCGCTGCTGCTCGGCGACTGACAGACTGTCGACGGTGCGCGCCGGGTCAATCGCAAACCCCAGCGCCTCGGCCTTGCCGACAATCTCCTGTTCCAGCGCACGCAGACGCTTGCGATAGCTGCCTTCGCCGGGTTGCTCGGGCAGTGCCAGGAGAATGTTCTGCGCCACTGTGAACGGCTTCACCAGCTTGAAGTGCTGGTGGACCATGCCGATCCGATAACGGCTGGCGTCTCTGGGCCCCTGAAGCTGAACCGGGTTATCGTCCAGCAGCAGGGTGCCGGTTTCCGGTGCGTACAGCCCGGCGGCAATGTTCATCAGCGAGGATTTGCCTGCACCGTTCTCGCCCAGCAGGGCATGCACTTCCCCCCAACAGGCGGTGAAGTCGGCATCGATCAGCGCCTTGAAGCCATCGAACGATTTGCTGATGCCAGTGAGTTGCAGCGCATTGACCTGACTCATTGCTGAGTCTTCACGCCTTCGACGAACCAGTCCATTTTCCACAGGTCCGGGTCAGACAACTGCTGACCGGCCCAGAGTGTGTAAAAAC
>NZ_AWQP01000036.1:0-64979 GCF_000972175.1 Pseudomonas syringae pv. coryli str. NCPPB 4273
GTCGGGCCGGAAACGGAGCTACGGGCTTTGCCTACTTTGGCCCCATCAAAGTAGGTCGCCGAGGGGCGAAAAGGTGACCTGAGTCGAACCTCAATCTACCTGACATCAAAAAACCGCTGTGTGACGCAGAGCGTCACGAACTGCATTCCCACGCGGAGCGTGCGGAACGAGAGGTGTCCTGGAGAACATCGTGACTATGCGCGGGGCCTGAACGCCTTCTCAGGTCTCGCCGGGAATTCGAATACAGCACTAGGCTAAAACGCACCCATAAAAAAACCGCCTGATCAGCGATCAGGCGGTTTTCATGAAGCCAGCGAAGCTTAGTAAGCCAGGCCGAAGTCTTCTTCTTTCATGTCCATCAGGTTGGCAGCACCCGACAGAATGGCCGCCACGTGGGTACGAGTACGCGGCAGGATGCGCTGGAAGTAGAAACGCGCGGTCTGGATCTTCGCGCGGTAGAAAGCCTCGTCCGACGCACCGGCCGTCAGCTTCTCGGCCGCAACACGCGCCATGTCGGCCCAGAAGTACGCCAGGCAGGCATAGCCGGAGAACATGATGTAATCCACCGATGCAGCACCCACTTCTTCGCGATCCTTCATCGCCGCCATGCCCACTTTCAGGGTCAGGTCGCCCCACTCCTTGTTCAGCGCAGCCAGTGGCGTCACAAACTCCTGCACAACTTCGTTGCCTTCATTGCTCTGGCAGAACTTGTGAACGATCTTGGTGAAGCCCTTGAGCGCTTCGCCCTGGGTCATCAGCACCTTGCGGCCCAGCAGGTCGAGCGCCTGGATACCCGTGGTGCCTTCGTACAGCATCGAAATCCGGCTGTCGCGAACGTTCTGCTCCATGCCCCACTCGGCAATGAAACCGTGGCCGCCGTAGACCTGCACGCCGTGGTTGGCAGCTTCGAAGCCCACTTCCGTCATGAACGCCTTGGCAATCGGGGTCATGAACGCCAGCAATGCATCAGCGGCTTTCTTTTGCTCCGGGTCTTCGCTGTACTTGACGATGTCGACCTGCTTGGCGGTGAAGTACACCATGGCACGCGTGCCTTCGGCGAACGCCTTCATGGTCAGCAGCATGCGACGCACATCAGGGTGAACGATGATCGGGTCAGCGGCTTTTTCCGGTGCCTTGGGGCCGGTCAGCGAACGCATTTGCAGGCGGTCACGGGCGTATTGCAGACCACCCTGGAAGGCGACTTCAGCATGCGCCAGACCTTGCAGTGCAGTGCCCAGACGCGCGGTGTTCATGAACGTGAACATGCAGTTCAGGCCCTTGTTCGCCGGGCCGATCAGGTAGCCGGTCGCGCCGTCGAAGTTCATCACGCAGGTGGCATTGCCGTGAATGCCCATCTTGTGCTCGATGGAGCCACAATTCACCGCGTTACGCTCACCGATGCCGCCATCGGCAGCCGAGAGGAACTTGGGCACGATGAACAGCGAAATGCCTTTGGTGCCAGCCGGTGCGTCCGGCAGGCGGGCCAGCACGATGTGGACGATGTTATCGGCCATGTCGTGTTCGCCAGCGGAAATGAAGATCTTGGTGCCGGTAACCTTATAGGTCCCGTCAGCCTGAGGCTCTGCGCGGGTGCGCAGCATGCCCAGGTCGGTGCCGCAATGCGACTCGGTCAGGCACATGGTGCCGGTCCATTCGCCGGATACCAGCTTGGTCAGGTACGCGTCCTGCTGCTCGGGCGTGCCGTGCTCGGAGATCGTGTTCATCGCGCCATGCGACAGGCCCGGGTACATGCCCCACGACCAGTTGGCTTCACCGACCATCTCGCTGACCGCCAGGCCCAGCGACTCGGGCAGACCCTGACCGCCGTGCGCAACGTCATGCGCCAGACTCGGCCAGCCGCCTTCGACGAACTGTTTGTAAGCCTGTTTGAAGCCGGTCGGCGTCTTCACGCCCGACTCGCTCCAGGTGCAACCCTCGGTATCGCCCACACGGTTCAGCGGCGCCAGCACCTGCTCACAGAACTTGGCGCCCTCTTCCAGAATGGCGTCGACCATGTCCGGAGTGGCGTCATGACAGGCTGGCAGACTCTGATAGTGCGCTTCATAGCCGAGCAGTTCATCACGAACAAAACGAATATCACGCAAGGGGGCCTTGTAGTCAGGCATAGCGATAACCTCTGCTGATGAATCCTGGAACGAATGACCGGGCGGTCGCTGGAGAGACACCCTCAAGCGCCAGACAATCTCGTATGCCTCGCGGTCAAACAGGTGTTTGAAACATACGTTTACGCCCAAACCTTGTCAATAGCGAAGCACGCACCATTCGTCCACGGCCCATGCATAAGCCACGCAGGCGTACGTCGTGCGGGGGCGAGAGAAGCGTAAGCAAAAGTCTAGTGGAGGGCGAAGCGAGGTGCAGGCGTGATGCAGGACAATGATGCGGAGAAATTCAGGGGGCAACGCCGTGCGCTGAGGGCACGGCGAGAATTGACGCGAAAATCAGGCGTAGGTGTCAATCAGCGTGCCGAGCATTTCATTGCTGGCTTTCTGCGCAGCCAGTCCGGCTGCAAACTGATCCTTGCCGGCCTCGAGTTCGACCATGTTGGACGACAGGTCGGAACGCTGGCTGCGATCAACCGAGCGCAGGTTCTCGAGCTGAAAGTCAGAAGACTGGCTTCTGCCCGACACTTCGATATTGGAGCTGGCAATCTGGGTGGCCGCCTGATCCACACGACTTTGCCCGACCTGCATTGCGCTAAGGCCTGGGTAGAGGGTGTTGTTCATGGTGATTTGCATAAGCCGATCCTCAGTTCAAAAAACGAACACATGCCATTGAACCAGCATTTGCCCGGAAATACTCGACAAACAGACTAATGGCACTAGGCCGCACGATAGCCTGACTCTTGAAATTCCAAAACTGTCTTGCCGGTCAGCGACATAACGGCGCTGTCAGCTCAATACCTTCAAATCGAGATACTGCGCCACATTTTCGGCACTTGCCTCGTTCAAGCGCGGCACCTGCCCCAGACAAGGCGCAGGCAGACGCTCGACCAGCGTGGCGAGGTTTTCTGCAAGCCGCGAGGTGTCGGCATCCACGATGTTGGCCACCCAGGCGGCCAGGCGCAACCCGTCACGGGCTATGGCTTCAGCAGTCAACACCGCATGATTGATGCAGCCCAGACGCACGCCCACCACCAGAATCACCGGCAGATCCAGAGCAATGGCCAGATCGGACAGTGTGCTCTGCCCGGACAGCGGCACGCGCCAGCCGCCCGCCCCCTCGATCAGGGTGAAATCGGCCTGTCTGGCGAGCATATGCCGCATGGGTTGCAGCACCGAATCGACCGTCAACGCGACGCCGGCTTCGCGTGCTGCCAGGTGCGGAGCGATGGCCGGCTCGAAGGCCAGCGGATTGACTTCAGCGTAATCCAGCTCGACAGAACACTCGGCCAGCAACGCCAGGGCATCCGGGTTGCGCAGCCCGTGTGGCGTGACAAAACAACCGGACGCAACGGGCTTGCCGGCCGCCGTGCTCAGGCCGGACACTCGGGCGGCATGCAGCAAACCGGCAGCCACCGTGGTCTTGCCAGCGTCGGTATCGGTTCCGGTGATGAAGTAGGCGGCAGTCATCTCAGCAGTCTTTCCTGTCAGTCCATCAGTTTTTTTCAAGCACCGCGTACAGCACTTGATAGGTGGCGGGCAGCCCGGCGTCCTGACGGAAGCCTTCATAGGCCTGAACCATGCCCATGATTCGCTCGCGCCCGGTCAGGCCATTGGGCCGTCCGGGGTTGAGATTGTGCGCACCGAGCGCCTTCAACTCGTGCGTCAGGCTGCGCACATCCGGGTAATGCAGAACCTGCGGGCGAACATCGAGGCTGCGTACTTGCAGGCCGCTCGCCGCGCACAGTTGGCGATAGTCATCCTCATGACGAAAACGGTTCACATGCACCCGGCCGTCCACGACCTGCCAACTGTCGCGCAGTTCGTACAACGTGCCGACACACAGGCTGGCAAAGGCGAATACGCCGTCTGGCTGCAATACGCGCTGAGCTTCACTGAGCACTGCGGCGAAATCGGCGCACCACTGCACCGCCAGGCTGGAAAAAATCAGCGCGCAGCTCTGGTCACGCAGCGGCAGGTGCTCCGCATCACCCGCAACGAAGTGCTGTGCGCCACCCAAGGGTCGGGCATGACGCAACATGCCTTCGGCGATATCCAGTGCAATACCTTCGCTGCCAGTGAACGTCTGCGCCAGCGCCCGGCTGAAATAGCCGGTGCCGCTGCCCAGATCCAGCCAGCGAGACGGATTGCATTGCGCAGGCAGACGCGCCAGCAGCTCATTACCGACGTTGCGCTGCAGTTCGGCAACGCTGTCATAGCTGCCTGCCGCGCGGGAAAAGGAAGCAGCAACCTGACGTTTGTCAGGCAAGACAGAAGGTGGTTTGGGGATTGAAAGATCAGTCATCGTCCAGCTCGTGCAGAAAGGCGTGGATCGCGGCCGCTACCCCATGAGGGTTTTCCAGCAGGAAGGCATGACTGGCCTGCTCGATCAGGCCCACTTCGACATCCGGCAACAAGGCCAGCAGATCACCTGCTGCCTCGGCGGGCACGAAGGCATCCAGCCCGGCGAACAGGTGCAGTTGCGGGCCACGATAGGTTTGCAGCGCGCTGCGGGTGTCGAGTTGCCGGAGTATTTTCAGGCCGTCGATCAACGCCGTTTTCGACAGGTGCGGTGCGCCGGCCTTGAGCAGCCGCGCCAGACCGCGCGGGTCCTCTGCGCCTTGCGTGCATAACAGGCTGAAACGCTTGAGGGTCAGGTCCGGATCATCGGCACAGCCAGCCAGAAACGCCTCGAAATCCTGCGCGGGCATCGCATTCGGCCACGCCCCTTGGGTGACGAAGCAGGCGTTGCTGGCCAGCGTCAGCAACCCGCAGCAACGGTCGCCGCGACGCGCTGCCAGTTCAGCCGCGAGCATGCCACCCAACGACCAGCCGCCCAGCCAGGCGTCGTCTGGCAGGTTGGTGTCCAGCTCGTCGAGCCAGTCTGGCAAATCGCAGCTGTCGATATCCGGCAATGGCTCGACTTCAACCCGCAGGTGCTCATCCAGCCCACGCAACGCAGCGGCAAGCGGCTCCAGCGGCGAAACGCCAAGGCCCCAGCCTGGCAACAGAATCAGACGATCACGCATGAACAGGCTCCGAGGAGTGGCTGGCATCCAGCAGCGGGTAGCACTGCTCCAGAGTGTTCAATAATAGCTGCACGTCGGCTTCGCTGTGCGCAGCAGACAAAGTCACACGAAGTCGCGCGCTGCCCGCAGGCACGGTGGGCGGGCGAATGGCGGTGACCAGCAGGCCGCGCTCGCGAAGCAATTGCGAGAGGCGCAAGGCCCGACCGGCATCACCGATCATGATCGGCTGGATCGGGGTAAAGCTGTCCATCAGTTGCAGCCCGATCTGCTCGGCACCGCGCCGAAACTGCTGAATCAGCCGGGTCAGATGCTCGCGACGCCAATGCTCGGTACGCAGCAGCTGCAGGCTTTTCAAGGTGGCGCAGGCCAGCGCGGGCGGCTGGCTGGTGGTGTAAATGTAAGGCCGGGCGAACTGGATCAGAGTTTCGATCAGTTCTTCACTGCCGGCCACGAACGCCCCGGAAGTGCCGAACGACTTGCCCAGGGTGCCGACCAGCACGGGCACATCATCCATGCTCAGGCCGAAGTGCTCGACGATACCGGCGCCGTTGGCACCCAAAGGGCCGAAGCCGTGGGCGTCGTCCACCATCAGCCAGGCCCCTTTGGCCCTCGCCGAACGGGCCAGCGCGGGCAGATCAGCGATGTCGCCGTCCATGCTGAACACCCCGTCGGTCACCACCAGAGTATCGCCCACGGATTTTTCCAGGCGGGCTTCCAGGCTGCTCACATCGTTGTGCAGATAGCGCGAAAACCGTGCGCCGCTGAGCAGACCGGCATCGAGCAGCGAGGCGTGGTTGAGACGGTCTTCCAGCACCGTATCGCCCTGCCCGACCAACGCCGTCACCGCGCCGAGGTTGGCCATGTAGCCATTGGAGAACAACAGTGCGCGCGGACGGCCGGTCAGCTCGGCCAGCGCTTCTTCCAGTTCGTGGTGTGGCGCGCTGTGGCCGATCACCAGATGCGAAGCCCCGCCGCCCACGCCCCAGCGCTCGGCACCCGCCTGCCACGCAGCGATCACCTCGGGATGATTGGCCAGCCCCATGTAATCGTTGTTGCAGAACGCCAGCAAAGGCTGGCCATCGACGATGACCTGCGGCCCTTGCGGACTTTGCAGCAGCGGACGCTGACGATAGAGGTGGGCGGCGCGACGGGCATCGAGGCGCGTGCGGAGATCGAAAGACATGCAGGCCCCGGTCCGGAAGATGACAATTCAAAACGGGCCGGAACAGTCCGGCCCGTTCAACGGATCAGGCAGAGGCGGCGTCGTGGAACATCGAGCTGCTTTGCTGCTCGACCAGCGCCTGTTCGATGGCGGCCTGGTGCACTTCGTCGGCATGCCCTTCGCCCGCTTCGGGCTTGATGCCCAGACGCGAGAACAGCAGCATGTCCTTGTCGGCCTGCGGGTTGGCAGTGGTCAGCAGCTTGTCGCCGTAGAAAATCGAGTTGGCCCCGGCGAAGAACGCCAGCGCCTGCATTTGCTCGTTCATCGCTTCGCGACCGGCGGACAGGCGCACGTGGGATTTCGGCATGAGAATCCGTGCCACGGCGAGCATGCGAATGAAATCGAACGGGTCGACATCTTCGGCGTTTTCCAGCGGCGTACCGGCGACCTTGACCAGCATGTTGATCGGCACCGACTCCGGGTGCTCTGGCAGGTTCGCCAGCTGGATCAGCAGCCCTGCGCGGTCATCGAGGGACTCGCCCATGCCCAGAATGCCACCGGAGCAGATCTTCATCCCCGCATCGCGCACGTAGGCCAGGGTTTGCAGGCGTTCGCCGTAGGTACGGGTGGTGATGATGCTGCCGTAGAACTCCGGCGAGGTGTCGAGGTTATGGTTGTAGTAATCCAGCCCGGCAGTGGCCAGCGCTTCGGTCTGTTCCTGATCGAGGCGGCCCAGGGTCATGCAGGTTTCCATGCCCATGGCTTTCACGCCTTTGACCATCTCCAGCACGTAAGGCATGTCCTTGGCGGAGGGGTGCTTCCAGGCCGCGCCCATGCAGAAGCGGGTCGAACCAATGGCCTTGGCACGCGCGGCTTCTTCAAGCACCTTCTGTACTTCCAGCAGCTTTTCTTTCTCAAGACCGGTGTTGTAGTGGCCGGACTGCGGACAGTACTTGCAGTCTTCCGGGCAGGCGCCGGTCTTGATCGACAGCAGCGTGGAGACTTGCACGCGGTTGGCGTCGAAATGAGCGCGGTGCACCGTTTGCGCCTGAAACAGCAGGTCATTGAATGGCTGTACGAACAGCGCCCTGACCTCGGCTAAAGTCCAGTCGTGACGCAAAGTGGCGGTGGTGCTGGCGCTCATCGGGCGGCTCCTTGGTGTTTCTGGGCAATGCGCGAGGGCCGGAAAGACCCCAGGCGCTACACGGATGTCGGGCATATTTAAGGAAGAGCCATGCGCTGTCAACCCAGCTACCCGCACGAGGTTTACATCTGGTTAAAAAACAAACAACCCTGTTTGTTATGTGATGAACGCAGTGAGGTGCCCACGCCCATCTGCGTACCGTGCGAAGCAGAGCTGCCGTGGCTGGGCAACGCCTGTGCGTGCTGTGCGCTGCCGTTACCCCGTTCAGGCATGAGATGCGCGCAATGCTGCAAGCAACCGCCTGGCTTTACTCAGGTCATCGCGCCCTGGCTGTACGATTTCCCGGTCGACGGTTTGATCACCCGCTTCAAACATAACGGTAAATGGCCCATGGGACGACTGCTGGCGGAACTGTGCGCGCACTATCTGCAGCACCGTTTCGAGGAAGACCTGCCACGTCCCGACTGCCTCATTCCGGTGCCGTTGGCCAACAAACGCTTGCGCCAGCGTGGCTACAATCAGGCGGCAATGCTGGCCGGCTGGCTGGGTAAACAGCTGCAACTGCCCGTCGACGAAGAACATGTGTTGCGCAGCCGGGAAACAACCACGCAACAGGGCCTGGACGCCAAAGCCCGCAAACGCAACCTGCGCGGCGCCTTCACTCTGACTGATCCCGATTGGGTACAAGGCAGGCATCTGGCGCTGGTCGATGACGTGCTCACCACGGGCTCGACAGCCGACGTCATTGCACGCTTATTGAGCAACGCCGGTGCGCGGCGGGTCGACGTGTATTGCCTGGCACGAACGCCAAAGCCGGGGGACTAATGGCCCCTGCGCGTCTGCTTTAATATCGTTCCCACGCTCCAGCGTGGTAATGCCTTTCGGGACGCTCCGCGTCCGGTTTTCGACGCCATCCGCGAGAACGATCATACTGCCCTCTCCTACTCGACCGCTCCGGATGACCATGTCCCTACCCACCTTGCTGACGCAACACATGGTCCGCCGCCCGCAACGCATTGCGCTGCTGCAGCATATTGCCGAACAGGGCTCGATCACCCGTGCTGCGAAAAGCGCAGGGCTGAGCTACAAGGCGGCCTGGGACGCCATCGACGAGTTGAACAATCTCGCGCAAAAACCGCTGGTAGAGCGCAGTGTCGGCGGGCGCGGCGGGGGTGGCGCGAAGTTGTCGGTCGAGGGCCAGCGAGTACTGCGTCTCTATCAGCGCGTCCAGGCATTGCAGGCCCAGGTGCTGGAAGCCGCCGAAGACAGCAGCGATCTGGACTTGCTCAATCGCCTGACCCTGCGCACCAGCGCGCGCAACCAGCTGCTGGGGCGGATCGTCAGCATCACCCGTCAGGGGCACAACGATCAGGTTCGCCTGCAACTGGCTGACGAGGTGTTTATCGAAGCGCAGGTCACCCATGACAGCACCCTGCGTCTGGAGCTGGAAAACGGCACGGAGGTGGTTGCACTGATCAAGGCCGGCTGGCTGGAACTGCACGCAGACAACAGTAAAGAAACAAATGGAAACAATTGCCTGGTCGGCCGAATCGACAGCGTGACCGACGCTGAAGATGGCCCAAGCGAAGTACGCATCACACTGCCCGGCGGCCAGACGCTGTGCGCCCTGGCGACACCTGAGCACCTGCATGCACAGCAGCTGAAAACCGGCGCAACGGTGCAGGCAAGATTTGCAGCTTCACTGGTACTGCTGGGTATACCGTTGTAAGCGCTGGCAGGTCATCACCACGACACAATTTCGTCATATGCGCGCACTAAGGTGGCTGCCATATTCGAGGGAGCCGTGATGATGAAACTATTAGAAGAAAACCAGACCACTGACCTGGAAAACCTGGTCGGCGCCGACAAGGTCGGCCTCACCCGCCGCGGTTTCATCAGCGCGGGCGCATTGTGCGGCGCGGCGATGTTCCTCGGCGGCAACCTGCTCAGCCGCACCGTCCTGGCGGACAGCGTCAGCGCGGCGTCTGGCAGATTGCTCGGTTTCCAGAGCATCCCTGCTGCCACCGCAGACAGCATCAGCCTGCCGGCAGGTTACAGATCCTCGGTACTGATCAGTTGGGGCCAGCCTCTGCGCGCGGGCGGTCCGGCGTTCGACCCGAGTGGCAAGGGTACTGCCCAGGCTCAGGAGGTGCAGTTCGGCGACAACAACGACGGCATGTGTCTGTTCCCGATGCGGGGTCGCAAAGACCGTGCTTTGCTGGCGATCAACAACGAATACACCAACTACCGCTACCTCTTCGAGCATGGCAAGGAGCCGCAATCGGCCGAAGAAGTACGCAAGGCACTCGCCGCAGAAGGCGTGTCAGTGATCGAGGTACAGCAGAAAAACGGCAAATGGCAGTTCGTGCAGGACTCGCGTTACAACCGTCGCGTGCATGGCAATACGCCAATCAGGCTGAGTGGCCCGGCGGCCGGTCACGACTGGCTCAAGACTGACGCCGACAAGACCGGCACCCGCGTCCTGGGGACTTTCCAGAACTGCTCCAGCGGCCAGACGCCGTGGGGCACGTACCTGACCTGTGAAGAGAACTTCACCGATTGCTTCGGCAGCAGCAACGCGGAGCAGACATTCGATGCGGGCATGAAGCGCTACGGCGTTGTCGCCGCCAGCAAAGAGATCAACTGGCACCCGCACGACCCGCGCTTCGACGTGGCGAAAAACCCCAACGAGGTCAATCGTCATGGCTGGGTGGTCGAGATCGATCCGTTCGACCCTGAATCGACGCCGGTCAAGCGCACGGCGCTCGGGCGTTTCAAGCACGAAAACGCCGCTTTCACGCAAACCAGGGACGGGCGCGCCGTGGTGTACATGGGCGACGACGAGCGTGGCGAGTTCATCTACAAGTTCATCAGCCGCGACCGGATCGATCGCAAGAACCCGAAAGCCAATCGCGACCTGCTGGACCACGGCACCTTGTACGTGGCGCAATTCGACGCTGGCAACGGCAACCCGGATCATCCAAAGGGCAATGGCCAGTGGATCGAACTGAAACACGGCAAGAACGGCCTCGATGCCGCTGCCGGTTTCAATAATCAGGCTGAAGTGTTGATTCATGCGCGCCTGGCCGCCAGTGTGGTCAAGGCCACGCGCATGGACCGCCCGGAATGGATCGTGGTCAGCCCCAAGGATGGCCAGGTGTATTGCACGCTGACCAACAACAGCAAGCGCGGCGAAGAAGGTCAACCTGTCGGCGGGCCGAATCCACGCGCCAAGAACCAGTACGGGCAGATCCTGCGCTGGCGCGAAGGCGGCAACAATGCGTCGGCGATGGCGTTCGAGTGGGACCTGTTTGTGGTCGCGGGCAACCCGACTGTACATGCCGGTACGCCACAGGCCGGGTCGAGCAACATCAACGCGCAGAATATGTTCAACAGCCCGGACGGCCTGAGTTTTGATCGTTCGGGTCGGCTGTGGATTCAGACCGACGGCGACTCCAGCAACAAGGGCGACTTCGCTGGCATGGGCAACAACCAGATGCTCTGCGCCGACCCTGCCAGCGGCGAGGTCCGCCGTTTTCTGGTCGGCCCGGTCGGTTGCGAAATCACCGGTATCAGCTTTGCGCCTGACTACCGGACGATGTTTATCGGCATCCAGCATCCTGGTGAGAACGGCGGCTCTACCTTCCCCGAGCATTTGCCCAACGGCAAACCGCGCTCATCGGTAATGGTCATCACCCGGGAAGATGGCGGCGTTATCGGCGCCTGATCGGCAATCAGGAACAGGACGCAGATCGCTCATCGTTATATAAAGGTCTGCTATTGATTCTGGCCGGAGGCCGTGGGAGCGAACTTGTTCGCGAAGAGGGCTGTATGAACGTCGAAAATGCATCGACTGAAACACCGTCTTCGTGAGCAAGCTCACTCCCACAACGATCTTTACTCCGCCTGATACTGCGCGTCGAGCCCCGCTTTCCGGGCTCATCAAGACTTGAGTATCACGCCGGGCGCAGAGCGTGGGAGCGGAGTAATCAATTAATCAATCAACCCGTTCACATCGTAGAACGGGTACGGCCCTTCATAGTCGCCGAACACGGCGTTATGGCTGACAAACCCCTGCTCCGATTGCCAGCGATGCAGCACGTAGCCTGCGGGTTCCAGATTGAAATGTGCAGGCGCGGCTTCGTCGAGGTCGAGGACGATCTGATGTGAGGTGCCAGGGCAGATGCTTGCCACGCTGCCTCCGAAACGTCGTTGCATCGGTCGATGCAGATGTCCGCACAGCAAACGCTCCACTTGCGGATGCTGGGCGATCACACGCTCCAGTGCCGATGCGTTGCCGAAGGGTTCGCGGTCCATGTGCCCTATGCCGGTAATGAACGGCGGGTGGTGCATGACGATCACGGTCGGCACATAAGGACGACGTGACAGCTGCGCGTGCAACCAGTCCAGCTGACAGTAATCCAGTTGCCCGCCATGCTCGCCGGGAATGGTCGTGTCCATGCCGATCAGGCGCACCGGGTATTTCTCAACCACCCAGTCCAGAGGCCCGCTGGCCGACAACGGCAGGTACACCTGCTCGGCAAACGCAGCCAGCAGGTTGTGCCGATCGTCATGATTGCCGGGCACCAGATAAAACGGCATCTGCAGACGTTCCAGCTCCGGCTTGAGCACGGCGTATTCGTCCTCGCGACCGAAGTCCACCAGGTCACCGCTGATCACCACGATGTCGGGGCGCTGCTTGCTGGCATTGATGTGCGCGACCGCGCGGCGCAACGCTCCCAGAGTATCGACCACACCATAAGTCAGGCGGCCGTCGGCTTTGAGGTGCAGGTCACTGATCTGGGCAATAAGAAACGGACGATTCAAAATAATCTCTCTACGAAAAACGAGTTCACGAATGCAGGGTAAACAGCACTTGCGGGTCGACACTCAAGGCAATGACTGCGTTGGCGGCGTAAATCACGTTGTCGGTGCTGTCCACCAGCAGCGGCTGCGGGCCACCGACATCGACCAGCAAACGACTTTGCGCGCCCTGAAAAAACTGCCCGACCAGGCGCCCATGAAGATGGCCGTTTCCAGACATCAAACGCAGGTGCTCGGGACGGCAGTAGACCGTGCCCGGTACGTCAGCCCCGTGCCACGGCAGCTCGCCACCGCTCACCTTGAGGCCTGACGGGGTGCGCTCGACCACGCTGAACGCATTCAGATTGCCGACAAACCCGGCGACGAACGCATTGGCAGGCTGTTGATAGATTTCCCTCGGCGTCGCCAATTGCGAGACGCAGCCTTTTTCCATGACCAGAATCCGGTCACCCAGGGCCATTGCCTCGCCCTGATCGTGGGTGACGAACACCGAGGTGATGCCCAGCCCGCGCAGCAACTGGTCCAGCTCACTGCGCAAGCGCTCGCGCAACTGCGCATCCAGTGCCGCCAGCGGTTCGTCGAGCAACAGCACCCGAGGACGCGGCGCCAGCGCCCGGGCCAGAGCCACCCGTTGGCGCTGCCCGCCAGACAGCTCGTTGACGCGGCGATTGCCGTGGCCGGTCAAACCGACCAGTTCCAGCAGCTCATCGCAACGCTTGTTGCGCTCGGCAGCCGACAGACCACGAATCTTCAGGCCGTAAACGATATTGCCGGCCACATCGAGGTTGGGAAACAACGCGTAGTTCTGAAACACCATGCCCACGTCGCGCCGCTCGATGGGCAGACGTGTCACGTCCTGATCATCGAACAACACCTGCCCGACGTCCGGACGTTCAAGCCCGGCAATCAGCCGCAAGGTGGTGGTCTTGCCGCAACCGGACGGACCGAGAATCGCCAGCGTTTCGCCGGGCTCGATGGTCAGGTGCAGATCCTTTACAGCAACGGTGCCGTCGGCAAATGCCTTGCGGCAGCCTTTCAGGCGAATGGTGGTTCCGCTCATCGGCTCTCTCCACGGGCAAGACGCGCGCTGATGGCCTGCAACGCAATCAGCAGCGGCACAATCAGCAACAGAAAAAGAAGGGTGTAGGCGCTGGCGACTTCCAGTCGGGCCGAGGCGTAACTGTCGGCCAGACCGACCGGCAGGGTTTTGGTCATCGGCGTGTGCAGCATCCAGGTCAGGTTGAATTCGCCCAGTGACAGGGTCACGACCATCAGCACACCGGCAAGAATCCCGGCCCGGCAGTTAGGCACCACCACACTGAAGAAACGCTTGATCGGCCCGGCACCAAGGCTGGCGGCAGCCTCTTCAAGCACCGGCAGTTGCTGACGCTGCATCACCGCCATGACCGGGCGCACCAGGAACGGCAGGGTGAACAACACGTGGCCGACCAGAATGAACAACCAACTGCTGCGAAAGCCGCCGAACTGGCCGTAGGTCAGCAGTAACGCAAGGGCGCTGGCCAGACCGGGCATGGCGACAGGCAAGACCATCAATTCCTCGAAGGCCCGGCTGAAGCGATTGTTCATGCGCACCAGTGCATACGCGGCCGGAACACCCACCAGGCACACGCAGATTGCGCAGGCCACGGCCAGTTGCAACGACAGCCAGACGGTTGGTGAATAGGCCTGCCAGACCTGCACCAGCCAGTCGAAGGTCAGACCGCTCGACAGACCGAGAAAATAATTGCGCGTCAGGCCGGCCAGTAACGACAGCACCACCGGGACCAGCATGAACGCGCAGACCAACAGCGTGAACGCCAGTTGTACTGCAAACAACGGAGAACGTTTCACAAGGGAACTCCCGATTTACCGACCATGCGACGGGCCAGCAACAACACTACCCACGTCACCAGCCCGAGGATGACTGACAGCGCGGCGGCCACGGTGAAGTTGGCGTAATTGGTGAACACGTTGTAGATCGCTACCGGCGTGACGTTCAGACGCGTGCCCAGGGTAAAGGCCGTGCCGAAGGCGCCCATCGACGTGGCGAAGCAGATCGCGCCGCAGGACACCAGCGCGGGCGCCAGCCCCGGAATGATCACATCGCACACCACCCGCCAATGACCGGCACCCAGCGAATGCGCCGCTTCTTCAAGGCTGCGGTCCAGGCTTTCGCAAGCGGCCATGACTGTCAGAATCACGCGCGGAATCGAGAAATACAGATAGCCGATGAACAGCCCGGTCAGCGAGTAGGCGAACACCCAGCGCTCGCCCGCCAGGTGCAGTCCGAGCGCGGCGAAGATGCCCTGGCGACCGGCCAGCAGAATCACCAGAAAGCCGACCACCACACCGGGAAACGCCAGCGGGAAGGTCAGCAAGGCCACCAGCGCAGAGCGTCCGAAGAAGTGGTTGCGGGCCAGAAACACACCGCTGATGCCGCCGACCAGCAACGCTGCGAGCGTTACCACCAGCGCCAGCAGGCAGGTTTGCAGCAGACTGCCCAGGTACTGAGCACTGCTCAGGACCTGCCAGTAACCGCTGCCATTGCCATCAGATCCTTGCGTACCGAGCATGATCAGATGGGTCAGCGGCAGCAGCCAGAATGCCAGCAATACCGCCATCGCCGGGGCCAGCGCCACCGCAGCGGTCGGGCGCAGCCGCAGCCTGAAAAATCCGCCCTTGCGCAGAGGCAGCGCTTGTTCCGGCGAGGCCGACATTACTTCACCTCACGCAGATAACGGGCAGCGAAAGCTTCCTGCACCGCGGCCATGTGCTGGTAGTCCACCACACCGGCGCGGGCGTAATCGCTGTCCGGCAGGAACTGTGCAGCCACTTCGGCAGGCATCTTCGAGCGCACTGGACGCAGATAGGCCTTGGCCCACAGCGCCTGACCTTCATCGGACAGCACGAAATCCAGCACCTTCTCGGCGTTGGCACGATGCGGCGCCTTAGCCACCAGGCTCATCACATACGGAACTCCGATGGTGCCTTCCTTGGGAATCACGAAGGCGACGTTGGCCTTGTCCTTGTAGCGAGCGCGATAGGCATTGAAGTCATAGTCGACCAGAATCGGCAGCTCGCCAGACAGCACGCGTGCATAAGCGGTTTGCTTGGGCACGATGGGCGAGTTTTTCGCCAGTTTCTGGAAGTAGTCGATGGCCGGACCGAAATTGTCCAGCGTGCCGCCCATGGCCTGGTTGATCGCCACGGCGGACACGTAACCGACGAACGCACTGGACGGGTCGAGATAACCGACCATGCCCTTGTACTCGGGCTTGAGCAGGTCCGCCCAGCTTTGCGGCACCGGCAGACCGCCCAGTGCGTCGACGTTGACCATGATGCCGAGGGTCCCGGAGTGAATGGCGAACCAGCGTCCTTCGGGGTCTTTCAGGCCTGCGGGAATCTCGTCCCAGTGCTTGGGTTTGTAGGTGTCGACCACGCCGGCCTTCTGCGCCTGCAGGCCGAAGGTCACGCCGTAATAGACCACGTCAGCGACTGGTGCGGCTTGCTCGGCAACGATCTGCGCCAGCGCCTGGCCGGAGTTCTTGTTGTCCAGCGGCACCTGCACACCGGTGCTGTCGGCAATCGCCTTGAGTTGCGTTCCCCAGTCGGCCCATTCGGGCGGGCAGTTGTAACAGATGGCGGTTTCGGCGGCCTGGGCGAGGCTGGCCGCACCGCATAACAGCAGTGCCGCGAGGGTTTTACTGAGGCTGAGCATGAAGCATCTCCTGGTAGGGCTGGGTGCTTTCGCCGGGCCGGATGTGGCACGGCAGACAATGAGAAACAGGTACTGCGCCAGCAATCCGTGCCAGTAATTGGTCGATGACGATGTGTGCCAGCTCGGCGATGGGCTGAACCACGCTGCACAAGGTCGGGTGCATCTGCGTGCCGAGGGCGATGCCGTCGAAGCCGATCACCGACAGGCGCTCGGGAACGGCCCAGCCGTTGCGGCGCAATTCGGCAATCAGGCTGATGGCCAGCAGATCGTTGGAACAGACCAGCGCGCTGGGCGCGTCCGGGCCACGTAGCAGGGGTTCCAGTGCAGCGAAATCGGCGCTTGTATGAGCAGGCATTTCAATCACAGGGCGAGCTTCAAGCCCACACTCGGCCATGGCGTCGCGATAACCTTCATAACGCAGTCGGGCGCGGTCGGACTGCATGGCCGGGCCTGCGACCATGGCGACTCGTTGATGGCCTGCATCGATCAGGTATCGAGTAGCCAGCGCCATGCCCGCCCGGTTATCCACAGACACCGCGCTGTAATCCGGATTGCCGGTCTGGTGATAGGCCAGCACGAACGGGGTGTCTTCATTGATCAGGCTTTGCAGCACCCGGTTGTGCTCGGCGTCGGTCACCGTCAGCACCAGCCCGTCGACCCGTTGACGTAACAACTCTTCAACCACGGCGCTTTCACGCTCTGCGGTGTAGTCGGTGGTTGCCAGCAGCAGGTTATAACCCCGCGCCCGCGCCGCCCGCTCCATGGCCTGAAACTGCTCGGCAAACACCGGGTTGAGCAGGTTGGGCACCACCACGCCAATCAGGTTGGTGGTTTGCAGACGCAACTGGCGGCCCAGCCGATTGGGGCGAAAACCCAGGGCGCGGGCTGCGGCGAATACTCGCTCGCGGGTCTCCAGGCGCACGACGTCAGGGCTTGCGAAGGCACGTGCCGCCGTGGCTCGGGAAACCCCGGCCAGATGCGCTACCTCTTTCAGATCAGTCATTGTCGCTCGCTTGAGATCGATCTCATTAACGGCAACTTTAGGCGTCGAACATGGCTATCTCGCTAACGACTCATGACTTTTTGATGACAAAAGAGCCCGAGGGCAGATTAAACGGAAGGGGTTTGGCGAAGCGGGACCGGTCTGCGTTACCATCAGCGGTCCGACGCGGCAACCTGCTGCGCGCAGGAGTAGTCATGGCTCACCCGTTTGCAACACTTACTCCCGATCTGGTTCTGGATGCTGTCGAAAGCATCGGTTTTCTCAGCGATGCCCGCATCCTGGCGCTCAACAGTTACGAAAACCGCGTGTATCAGGTCGGTATCGAAGACGGCCAACCGCTGATCGCCAAGTTCTATCGCCCACAGCGCTGGAGCAACGAAGCCATCCTTGAAGAGCACAGCTTCACCGCTGAACTGGTCGAGGTCGAGGTGCCGGTGGTCGCGCCCATGGTGCACAACGGCGCAACCCTGTTCGAGCACGCCGGGTTCCGTTTCACGCTGTTCCCGCGCCGCGGTGGACGAGCGCCGGAGCCGGGCAATCTTGATCAGCTGTATCGTCTGGGCCAGTTATTGGGGCGTCTGCATGCCGTCGGCTCGACCAAACCGTTCGCCCACCGTGAAGCCTTGGGCGTGAAGAACTTCGGCCATGATTCGGTCAACTTTCTCTTGGAAAACGACTGCATCCCGCGCAGCCTGCTGCCGGCTTACGAGTCGGTGGCCCGCGACCTGCTCAAACGTGTCGAAGACGTTTACGCAGCCACACCGCACACCAACATCCGCATGCATGGCGACTGCCACCCCGGCAACATGATGTGCCGCGACGAGATGTTCCACATCGTCGACCTTGACGATTGCCGCCTTGGCCCTGCCGTCCAGGATATCTGGATGATGCTGGCCGGCGACCGCCAGGAACGTCTGGGTCAGCTATCGGAGCTGATGGACGGCTACAACGAATTCCATGATTTCGACCCTCGCGAACTGGCCCTGATCGAACCGCTGCGGGCCCTGCGCCTGATGCACTACAGCGCCTGGCTGGCCCGTCGCTGGGATGACCCGGCCTTTCCGCACAGCTTTCCGTGGTTCGGTACGGAGCGTTACTGGGGCGACCATATCCTGGCCCTGCGCGAGCAGATGGCCGCACTGAATGAAGAGCCGTTGAAACTGTTTTGACCTGATGAGTCCCAGATTATCGTGCGGCGCTCCGCGTCGCATGCAGTTCTGGACGCTCCGCGTCCGATCCTAAATGTCCGGTGCGGCGCAAATCTGTGACGCGGAGCGTCACTCAAGGCATTCCCACGCCGGAGCGTGAGGAACGATAATCTCAACTATCGTGCGACGCTCCGCGTCCGATCCTGAGCGAGCGGCGCGGCACAAATGTCGTGATCAGTCGGGCCTGTGTATAACATCGAGCGCTCCAGCGTCAGTACAATCAAAACCACCCACTGCATCACCCCACAATAAAACCGGAATTTTCTGTATTAAAGGGACGCTCCATGCAAGCTGCCAATCCACGCCGTGGATACATTCTGGGCCTGAGTGCTTACATCATCTGGGGCCTGTTCCCCATCTACTTCAAAGCCATCGCTGCCGTTCCGGCCATCGAGATCATCATCCATCGCGCGCTCTGGTCGGCGCTGTTCGGCTCGATTGTGCTGATGTTCTGGAAGCATCCCGGCTGGTGGCGCGACCTGCGCAACAATCCGCAACGCCTGGCCGTGCTGGCGCTGAGCGGCACGCTGATCGCCAGCAACTGGATCATCTACGTCTGGGCAGTGAACAACGGGCGCATGCTGGAGGCCAGCCTCGGGTATTACATCAACCCGCTGGTCAACGTCCTGCTCGGCGTGTTGCTGCTCGGCGAGCGCCTCAGACGCCTGCAAATGCTGGCAGTCGCTTTCGCCGCCATTGGTGTCGCCCAGCAGGTCTGGCACGTTGGCAGCCTGCCATGGGTGTCGCTAGCGCTGCCATTGACCTTCGCGTTCTATGGGCTGATCCGTAAACAAGCCCCGGTCGCCGCCCTGCCCGGCCTGGTGGTGGAAACCTGGATGCTCGTGCCGCTGGCGCTGATCTGGCTAGCGCTCAACCCGACCGCCGTGAGCGTCCAGCCAGAATTCTGGACCACGACGCAAGCCATCTGGCTCGCCGCTGCCGGCCCGGTCACGCTGGTACCGCTGGTGTGCTTCAACGCCGCCGCCCGCCATTTGCCTTTCACCACCCTGGGCTTCCTGCAATACATCGCGCCCACATTGGTCCTGCTGCTGGCCGTGCTCCTGTATGGCGAACACCTGACCACCAGCACCATCATCACCTTCGCCTTCATCTGGACGGGGCTGGCCATTTACAGTGTGGATATCTGGCTGAAATCCCGCGGCCGTCACTGATCAAAAAACAGTCAACACCTCGCAGACCACGCAGCACGTGGGCTGCAAAGGGTTCTCCAAGGGTTATCCACAGGCAGACTCACCTTATCTGTGCACAAGCCCTTGAAACTGTTGAATTTTTGATCAATACACGCCAGGCCACGGCGGGTGTGGCGCGCATCGGTATTCCCCCAGGTTATCCACAGGCAGGTGCACGATTAACTTGGATAAGCCGAACACCTTTCCAAGCATTGAATTATGCACATTTTTTGGTACACTCCAAACATGAGTAATCTCCCGCCCACTTTGACCGTCAAGTTTTTCCGGACCGAAACAGGTAATGAACCTGTACGTGAATGGCTGATCGATCTGCCACGCGACGATCGTAAGGCAGTCGGCACTGACATCAAGACGGTCCAGTTCGGATGGCCAATAGGTATGCCTGTGGTCCGTAAAATGGAGCCAGACCTTTGGGAAGTCAGAATTGATTTGAAGGAAAAGATTGCACGAGTACTGTTTACCGTCGAAGCCCGCACAATGGTTTTGCTTCATGGCTTCATCAAAAAAAGTGAAAAAACTCCTGCGTCCGATCTGGAAACTGCCAGACAGCGCAAGGCAGCACTGAAGAGGAAAAGGTAATGAACGAGCACATTGGCTCCGACTTCGATGACTTCCTTGCCGAGCAAGGTTTTGCCGAGGAGGTTTCTGCCGCAGCTCTGAAGCGAGTCATCTCTTGGCAGATCGCCGAAGTCATGAAACAGCAAAAGGTGACCAAGAAGGCCCTTGCCGAGCGTATGCACACAAGCCGGACGGCAGTGGACAGGGCTCTGGATCAAAACGATCCAGGAATGACTCTTGCGACGCTGGCCAGCGCAGCAAGAGCGCTGGGGCAACGTGTAGAAGTCAGGCTGGTACCAGAGCGAGAAGCAGTCCACAACTGAATAAAACCAGTCGTCGAACTTACTCCTTGGCTCCCAGCACCAACTCCACCATCAAATCGTCAGCCAGGGTCTCGAGCGCCATCTGCAGGTCATCCAGTGGCAAGTCCTGAGGGACGCCCAGCACCGCATTGGCCTGGAACAGCAGTTCGCTGCTCATGGGCGCAGGGGACACGTCGGTGATCAGATGTTCGACGTTGACGCCCTGCCCGGCCAGCAAGCGGGTGATGTCACGCACGATGCCGGGGCGGTCGTTGCCGACCAGTTCCATGCTGATCAGGCGGGTGGTATCGGACGTCTCGACCACGCTCTCGGCCAGCAACATGCGGATGCCATGGGCTGACAGGCCGTTCAGCGCCTTGATCAGGTCGTCATACTTTTCCGCCTCGACACCTACCTTGAGAATCCCGGCAAATTGCCCGGCCATGCGCGACATGCGGCTTTCCAGCCAGTTGCCGCCGTGCTCGGCAATGCACTTCGAGATGCGTTCGACCTGACCCGGTTTGTCGGGGGCAACCAGCGTTACGACGAGATGATCCACGGTCAATTCCTCTTTATGCACAGATGGTTTGGAGACAGCGTCGGTCATGCCAGTATAGGCATGCCCGAGGGGCAGCTCGCTCGCGGTAAATCGTGTACCGTTTGCCACGCTTTATGGAACAATCCTGAATGCTTTTGGGAACACGGTGAATATCATCGTGACCCGATATGAATATCCGGTCGTTTAGTGACATATTCAGCGACGTTTTCACGCGACGACGGCTCATGTAGTATCCCGAATCGCGCACTACATGACACCCGGATCAATAACAGAGCGCTCCCCGAGTGTGCTCGACCCTGCTGAGCAGAGTGAGGCAAGTGCAATGACTGAGTACGTTCAAGTCGGTGACCTGCAAGTCGCCAGAGTCCTGTTCGACTTCGTGCAGAACGAAGCCACCCCCGGAACCGGCGTCGACGCCACTGCGTTCTGGGCCGGTGCGGACAAACTGATCCACGACCTTGCGCCAAAGAACAAGGCACTGCTCGCCAAACGTGATGAGTTACAGGCGAAAATCGACGCCTGGCACCAGTCGCACGCCGGGCAGGCTCACGACGCCTCGGCCTACAAAGCCTTCCTTCAGGAGATCGGCTACCTGCTGCCAGAAGCAGCGGACTTCCAGATCACCACGCAAAACGTCGATGAAGAAATCGCCACCATGGCTGGCCCGCAACTGGTCGTGCCGGTGATGAACGCCCGGTTTGCGCTCAATGCATCAAACGCCCGCTGGGGTTCGCTGTATGACGCGCTCTATGGCACCGACGCCATCAGCGAAGCAGGCGGCGCGGAAAAAGGCAAAGGCTACAACAAGGTGCGTGGCGACAAGGTGATCGCGTTCGCTCGCGCCTTTCTCGATGAGGCGGCGCCTCTGGCAGCAGGTTCACATGCAGACTCGACGGCTTACAAGCTGATCGACGGCAAGCTGGTCGTCGGTCTCAAGGGTGGCAGCAATACCGGTCTGCTCGATGACACCCAACTGGTCGGTTTTCAAGGCGATGCCCTGGCGCCGTTTGCCTTGCTGCTCAAGCACAACGGCCTGCACTTCGAACTGCAGATCGACGCCGCCAGCCCGGTCGGGCAGACCGATCCGGCGGGCGTGAAAGACATCCTCATGGAAGCCGCGCTGACCACCATCATGGACTGCGAAGACTCCATCGCTGCTGTGGATGCCGACGACAAAGTGGTCGTCTACCGTAACTGGCTGGGCCTGATGAAGGGCGATCTGGCCGAGTCGGTGTCCAAGGGCGGAGAAACCTTTACCCGCACCATGAACCCGGACCGCGTCTACACCACGCCAGAGGGCGGCGAAGTCACCCTGCACGGTCGCTCGTTGTTGTTCATTCGCAACGTGGGCCACTTGATGACCATCGATGCGATTCTCGACAAACACGGCAACGAAGTGCCGGAAGGCATTCTCGATGGCCTGCTGACCAGCCTCGCCGCCCTCCACAACCTCAACGGCAACACCTCGCGCAGCAACAGCCGCAGCGGCTCGATGTACATCGTCAAACCGAAGATGCACGGCCCGGAGGAAGCGGCGTTCACCAACGAACTGTTCGAACGTATCGAGCAGGTACTGGGCTTGCCGCGTAACACCTTGAAGGTCGGGATCATGGACGAGGAGCGCCGCACCACTGTCAACCTCAAGGCCTGCATTCAGGCCGCCAGCGAGCGTGTGGTGTTCATCAACACCGGCTTCCTCGACCGCACCGGTGACGAAATCCATACCTCCATGGAAGCGGGTCCGGTGGTGCGCAAGGCACAGATGAAAGCCGAGAAGTGGATCGCTGCTTACGAGAACTCCAACGTCGACATCGGCCTGAAATGCGGCCTGCAAGGTCGCGCACAGATCGGCAAAGGCATGTGGGCCATGCCGGACCTGATGGCGGCGATGCTGGAACAGAAAATCGCTCATCCACTGGCTGGCGCCAACACCGCCTGGGTGCCCTCACCCACGGCCGCTGCGCTGCACGCCCTGCATTATCACAAGGTCGACGTGTTCGCCCGTCAGGCCGAACTGGCGCAGCGCGAGCAAGCCTCGGTGGATGACATTCTGACCATTCCGCTGGCACCGAACACGGACTGGACGCCGGAAGAAATCCAGAACGAACTGGACAACAACGCGCAGGGCATTCTTGGCTACGTAGTACGCTGGATCGATCAGGGCGTGGGGTGTTCGAAAGTGCCGGACATCAACGACATCGGCCTGATGGAAGACCGCGCCACGCTGCGCATCTCCAGCCAGCACATGGCCAATTGGCTGCGTCACGGCGTTGTCAGCGAAGCTCAGGTCCTGGAAAGCCTCAAGCGCATGGCCCCGGTGGTGGACCGCCAGAACGCCAGCGACCCGCTGTATCGCCCGCTGGCACCCGACTTCGACAGCAACATCGCCTTCCAGGCGGCGGTCGAACTGGTGATCGAAGGCACGCGACAGCCTAATGGCTATACCGAGCCGGTACTGCATCGTCGCCGTCGAGAGTTCAAGGCCATCAACGGCCTGTAACGCGTCGCACACCTTCCTTGCAGGTTCTGCTCCTCGCCGGACCAGAACCTGCAACGGCTCACCGCCTCAACTTATCCCCAATTCCCGCTTGACCAGCTTCACCAACTGCTTGGTATTGAGCGGTTTGAGAAGGAAGTCCACCACGTTCAGGTGCATGGCATCGATAGCATCGCGCACGTTGGCGTCGCCGGACACGATGATGATCGGCAGCTCGGCGCGATCCGACTCACGAACCTTGCGAATCAGATCAAGCCCGTCAAAAGGCGCCATCCGCAAGTCGGTGATCAGCAGTCCGATGGACTGACGCGAGTGGATCATCTGCAGCGCAGTATCGCCACCGGGCGCGGTCATGCAACTGATGTCATTGAGGCTCAGAATTTCGGCCAGCAGCTCGCGCGCGTCGCTGTCGTCATCGACGATCAGGACCCGTTGCGGGGCGTCGCGGTCGGGCGTGAGCATGACCTCATGGAGGGCATCGCGCTCATCGTCGCTCAGAATATCGTGGTCAATCATTGCAGTCTCATCATTCCCTGAACTAATCCGACAGCAGATACGGGTCAATCTGCGATGCATTTCGTCGGCATCCTGGCCAGTCTTCGCTCGCAATCCATTGCGCTCGTCAAATCAGTTATGCCGCAAGCAGCACGGCGGTGTCACGGGGTTCAAGGTAAGACTTACGTCCAATGGGCACCTGACTGCAAGCGGCCGACCATGAGCACCAATAACAAGAACGCGGAACAGGCCATGAGCAAGGCAGATGCTTTCACCCAGGCAGGCAAGACAGCCGTGCTGCAGAACATACACGGCACCATGCAGTTTCTGCAAAAATTCCCGCCGTTCAATCAGATGGAAAACGCTCATCTGGCGTATCTGGTCGAGCAGTGTCAACTGCGCTTCTACGCTGCAGGCGAAAGCATCATCAAGCCTGGCGACGGACCCGTGGAGCACTTTTACATCGTCAAGCAGGGTCGCATCGTCGGCGAGCGTCCGCATTCTGCCAAAGGCGGTACGGAAACGACATTTGAAATCACCACAGGCGAGTGTTTTCCGCTCGCCGCCCTGCTCGGCGAGCGTGCCACGCGCACCGAGCATCTGGCTGCCGAGGACACCTTCTGCCTGCAGCTGAACAAGCAGGCGTTCATCAAGCTGTTCGCGCTCTCCACAACCTTTCGCGACTTTGCCCTGCGCGGTGTCAGCAGCCTGCTGGATCAAGTCAATCAGCAGGTCCAGCAGCGCGCTGTCGAAACCCTCGGCACGCAGTACTCTTTGAACACCCGGCTGGGTGAACTTGCCATGCGTCATCCGGTGATGTGCAGCCCGGAAACGCCCATGCGCGACGCCGTGCGGCTGATGCACGAGCAGCAAGTAGGCAGCATCGTGATTGTCGACGAGCGGCAGGCGCCGCTGGGCATCTTTACCCTGCGCGACCTGCGTGAGGCGGTTGCCGATGTGAATGCCGACTTCAGCGCGCCGGTCAGGCACACCATGAGCCTGTCACCCTTCCACCTGAGCCCGGACGCCAGTGCGTTCGACGCCGCCATCGCCATGACCGGGCGGCACATCGCCCACGTGTGCCTGGTCCGCGACGGGCGATTGTGCGGCGTGGTGTCGGAGCGTGATCTGTTTTCCCTGCAACGGGTCGACCTGGTGCACCTGGCGCGGACCATCCGCAACGCGCCACGCATCGAAGCGCTCGCCGGCTTGCGCGGCGATATCGTCCAGCTGGTCGATCGCATGCTTGCCCACGGCGCGTCTTCGACCCAGATAACCCAGATCATCACCCTGCTCAACGACCACACCGTATGCCGGGTGATCGAGCTGACGCTTGCAGAGAAAGGCGACCCCGGCATTGCCTTCAGCTGGCTGTGCTTTGGCAGCGAAGGCCGTCGCGAGCAGACGCTGCATACCGATCAGGACAACGGCATTCTGTTCGAAGCGCGTGACGCGGCCGAGGCAGCGCAGATTCGCAATGTACTGCTGCCGATTGCCGAACGCATCAACCAGAGCCTGGCGCAGTGCGGGTTTACCCTGTGCAAGGGCAACATCATGGCCGGCAACCCCGACCTGTGCCTGTCCCGACTCGAATGGTCACAGCGCTTCTCGACGTTCATTCGCGAAGCAACGCCGGAGAACCTGCTGGCTTCGAGTATCTATTTCGATCTGCGCGTGGTCTGGGGGGATGAAAGCGGCGTCGAGCAACTGCGCCGCAGCATTCTCGATCAGGTCGCAGACAATCGGCTGTTCCAGCGCATGATGGCCGATAACGCATTGCGCCAGCGTCCGCCGGTGGGTCGCTTCAAGGATTTCGTGCTGGCCCGCAAAGGCAGTGAAAAGGACACCCTGGACCTCAAGGTCGAAGGCCTGACGCCCTTCGTCGACGGGGCGCGCCTGCTGGCGCTGGCCAACGGTATCGGCGTCAACAATACGCAGGAACGCTTGCGCCAACTGGTCGAGCGCGAAGTCATCGACCCGCTCGATGGTGCCGCGTATGAAGAGGCTTATCACTTCATTCAGCAGACCCGCATGCAGCAGCACCAACTGCAGAGCCGCCAGAACCTGGCGTATTCCAATCGCATCGACCCCGACACACTCAACCATCTGGACCGGCGCATTCTGCGCGAATCGTTTCGCCAGGCGCAGCGATTGCAAACCAGCCTGACCCTGCGTTATCAACTATGAACCTGTTCGAATGGCTCAAACCACGGCCGAAAAAGACGCCCTTGCACGCGCATCAACTGGATCGCCTGGAGCGGCTGCCGGTGTGCGCGAACCTCAGCGCCACGTCACTGCGTGAACAGCGCTGGGTCGTGCTCGACCTGGAAACCAGCGGCCTGAATATGAACCGTGATCAGGTGCTGTCCATTGGTGCGGTAGTGATTGAAGACGGCGCCATCGATCTGGGCCAGCAGTTCGAGCGCACGCTATTGCGCGTCGACCACAAGCTCAGTCCGGCCGTTCTGATTCATGGGCTGGCGCCCAGCGCGATTGCCGCAGGCAGTGAGCCGGTCGAAGCCTTGCTGGACTTCATGGAGTTCGTCGGTGACAGCCCGATTCTCGGCTTTCATGCGCCATTCGATCAGCACATGCTGTCACGCGCCTTGAAGGAAAGCTTGGGCTATCGCTTGCAGCATGCGTTTTTCGATGCCGCCGAAATAGCCCCGATGCTCTGCGAGCACGCCAACCTGCGTCATGCCGGGCTGGATGACTGGACCCGTTTCTTTGGTCTGCATGCCGAACAGCGTCATCATGCCAGCGCCGATGCACTGGTCACCGCAGAACTGGCGCTGATTCTGTTCAGCCACGCCCGTCGTCAGCAGATCGACAGCCCCTTGCGGCTGGAGGAAGCACTCGGGCAATGGCGCAGGCGCAGACAGTCGCATTCGTTCTGACTGCGACTGCGTCAGCGCCTCACGTTCAGTTCGGGGCGATGGTCTTGGCGATCACATCCACCGTCGCTTCGACCTGCTCACGGTAGCGCTTGAGCTCGACCTTGTGCAGTTGCTCAAGCTCGATCTGCTGCGAACAAAGGTTCAGCGCCGCGAGGACCAGCAGACGGTCACCGATCAACGTCGGGTATTTGCGCTTGGTGTCGGCCAGCGATGCATTGAGCATCGCAGCGGCCTTCATGAGGGTCAGGTCTTCGCCAGCCGGCGCCTTGACCGAGTACTCATTGCCCAAAATGGTGAGAACGGTTACACCGCTGCCATCAACGTTCATGCGCCGACAGCACTTGCGCTGGTCGCGCGATCAACCAGGGCCTGGATGCGCGCGGCAGTGCTGCCATGCTTCTCTTCCTGCTCCATCAGACTCAGTTGCAAGTTCTCGTTCTCGTCCTTGGCTTTTGCCAGCTCGGCACCGAGCTGTGCATTTGTTTCCTGAAGGGCCTGGTTCTGCTGCACCAGATCGCCGACAAGTTGTTCCAATTGGCTAAGGGAGGCTTCCAACATTTTGATTTCTCGAGCAAATTTCAACGGGCGCGTACGATAAAGAAAAGTCGTTGCGCATACCAGCGCTCACCGCTCTGTCATCACATCGACACATCGATAACGTAGACGCGTAGGGGGCTTGTGACTCCTTATTCGTTATCCGGTTCCTGCTGTTCGTCAGACCGTCTGAAACTGCGACAAATGCGCGCAGGCAATGGGCAGACTGCCATCACGTAAAAAGCCCACGCCCCGTCTTTTCAAGGGTTTGCGCCCGACCCGCGAGAGAAATGAAGAAATCGTCACGATTAAGTCACGCCCAATACGTGCCTATCGGCTCAAGACTTTAGTCGCACGTCCGATAGGCACCCCACTTACGGCTTTATCCCCGTTTCTAAATCGCATGGAACGCGTAAATGACCCTGGAAGCTTTCTATGTCCCTGCGAAATATGAACATCGCGCCCCGAGCGTTTCTTGGATTTGCCATGATCGGCACCCTCATGCTGATTCTGGGCGTCTTTGCGCTGTCACAGATGAGCAAGATCCGCAGCGCCACCGAGGTGCTGGCCGACAGCAATGTGCCCAGCATCAAGAGCCTCGATCGCTTCGCTGAAGTCAGTATTCGTCTGCGGGTGCTGTCCTACCGATTGCTGGTCAACCGCGATCCGGAAACCCAACAGAAAACCATCGAACTGATGGCGATGCGCAACAAGCAGATCACTGACGCTCAGGCCGTTTACGAGAAGCTGATCAGCACCCCCGACGAGCGCAATTTCTATGGCCAGTACGTGCAGTTGCTGGGTCAGTATCGCCAGCTTGAAGACCGCCTGAAAACGCTGACCCGTGCCAACAACATCGACGAATTACAGGGCTTGCTCAACAACGAAATGGTCAGCAACTCCGACCAGATGAACGTTGTGCTGCGCAAGCTGGTGGATATCAATACGGCGCAGTTGAATGAGGTCAAGGAACAGGCCTCCCGCGAGTATGACTCGGCATTCAACATGGTGATCGGGTTGCTGATCGCCGCCACGCTGCTGACCCTCGTGTTTGCCTGGATGCTGATCAAGAGCATCACCACGCCGATCGCCACCGCACTGCTTGCAGCGGAGACCATCGCGCAAGGCAACCTGACCAAGCCGATCAGTATCGACGGCACCGATGAAGCCGGTCGTCTGCTGCTGGCCATGAAAACCATGCAGGACAAGCTGCGCGATACCTTGCAGGGTATTTCCGGCTCGGCCACACAACTGGCCTCGGCAGCCGAAGAGCTGAACGCTGTCACTGACGAAAGCGCACGCGGGCTGGTGCAGCAGAACGACGAAATAGAGCAGGCTGCCACTGCGGTCAACCAGATGACCAGCGCTGTGGAAGAAGTGGCGCGCAACGCCACCAGCACCTCGCAGGCCTCGCGCAGCGCAGCGACCTCTGCGGGCGATGGCCGCGACCTGGTTCAGGAAACCGTCAGCGCCATCGAGCGCATGAGTGGCGACGTGCAAGGCACTGCCGAGCTGATCATCAGCCTGGCCAATGAGTCGCGTGATATCGGCAAGGTGCTCGACGTGATTCGCGGTCTGGCCGACCAGACCAACCTGCTGGCATTGAACGCCGCCATCGAAGCCGCGCGCGCCGGTGAAGCAGGACGTGGCTTTGCCGTCGTCGCCGACGAAGTGCGTGCCCTGGCCCACCGCACCCAGCAATCGACCAGCGAAATCGAACGCATGATCAGCAGCATTCAGACCGGCACGGAACAGGCCGTCAGCTCGATGCGCAACAGCACCGAACGCGCCGAATCAACCCTGAACATCGCCAAGGGCGCGGGCCAGGCACTGAACACCATCAACAGCGCGGTCGAAGAGATCAACGAACGCAACATGGTCATCGCCAGCGCCGCCGAAGAACAGGCACAAGTCGCCCGCGAAGTGGACCGCAACCTGGTCAACATCCGCGACCTCTCGGCACAATCCACCAACGGCGCCAACCAGACCAGCGCAGCCAGCACCGAGCTGTCACGCCTGGCAATCGACCTTAACGGCATGGTGGCGCGCTTCGCGCTTTGATGCTTGAAAACGGGCGTTTTATTTCCGGAAGCTACGTTGTGTGAAAGCCAGTCTTCGCGAACAAGTTCGCTCCTACGCCCTACGGGCAGAAGCAAACCGTGATCCCCAGCTTCTGGCCGCAGGCCGTAGGAGCGAACTTGTTCGCGAAAAATGCTCACGCCCTTCGGGCAGAAGCAAACCGTGATCCCCAGCTTCTGGCCGCAGGCCGTAGGAGCGAACTTGTTCGCGAAAAATGCTCACGCCCTAAGGGCTGAAGCAGACTGCGATCCCTCAGCTTCTGGCCGCAGGCCGTAGGAGCGAACTTGTTCACGAAAAACGCTCACACCCTTCGGGCAGAAGCAAACCGTGATCCTCAGCTTCTGACCGCAGGCCGTAGGAGCGAACTTGTTCGCGAAAAATGCTCACGCCCTAAGGGCTGAAGCAGACCGTGATCCCCAGCTTCTGGCCGCAGGCCGTAGAAGCGAACTTGTTCACGAAAAATGCTCACGCCCTAAGGGCAGAAGCAAACCGTGATCCCTCAGCTTCTGGCCGCAGGCCGTAGGAGCGAACTTGTTCGCGAAAGCTGCCCGTGCCTCAAACCCAGATAGCATCCCACAGCGGGTAATCCCCAAGCTTTTTAACCAAGCCCGCACGTAAAGGAGTGGCCACGATATAACGGGCTATCGGCGCAATATCCTTTTCGTCGCGGATTGCTCTGTCGTGGTACCCGGATTGCCACAAAGCGTGAGGACGGACACACAGTTTTCCAACTGCAATCGAGCTTCGGGCCTTTAATTGTTTCATCAAACTGGGCAAATCACCGGCCTTGAGTTCAAAAAGCCAGTGGAGATGGTCAGGCATGACTACCCATGCCATAGACTTGACCAGCCCCTGCTCTTCGCAACGCTTCATTTCTTGTACGAGCAGCCGTCCCAGCTGCATTTCGGCGAACACAGGTACACGGCCCTTCGTTACTGAAGTGACCATGTAAATCTGACCAACTGCCGAGTATCTGCCTTTGCGCAGGTGTCGTGTCGTTGCGCAATGAGGCATTCCATCGCCCTCCAGAACCGGTTCAACGTTGAACCTTAGCGTCTGTAGGGCGACGAGCAGAGCGAATGTTTTACTGCCTGTGAGAGATGCTTTCTCGTCGTGGGCATTTGCAAACCGGACGTTTTGTTACAGCCTCACACTCGCAAACGTCGACTCATTACGCGCCTGACTCAAGGCCGACATCGGCCCGGACAAGGGGGCGAGCACCAAGGCCTGCGGGATTGGCATCATCGCGACCTGTTGTGCGGTATTGGACCCTACGCGCTCGTCACGTGGCGGGATGCCGAAGTATTCGCGGTAACATTTGGAGAAGTGCGGTGTCGACACGAAGCCGCACACCGATGCCACTTCGATGATCGACATCGGTGTCTGCTTGAGCAGTTGCCGGGCGCGAATCAGGCGCAGTTTCAGGTAGTAGCGCGAAGGCGAACAGTGCAGGTATTTCTGGAACAACCGCTCCAGCTGCCTGCGTGAAACGGCGACATACACAGCCAGCTCGTCAAGATCGATCGGCTCTTCAAGATTGGCTTCCATCAGCGCCACGATTTCCTGCAGCTTCGGCTGATTGGTGCCCAGCATGTGCTTGAGCGGCACGCGTTGATGGTCCTGTTCGTTGCGAATGCGCTCGTAGACGAACATCTCGGAAATGGCTGCCGACAACTCGCGCCCATGATCACGACTGATCAGGTGCAGCATCATGTCCAGCGGTGCGGTGCCGCCCGAGCTGGTGAAACGATTGCGGTCCAGCGTAAACAGCCGGGTGCTCATCGACACGCGCGGAAAGGCTTCCTGCATCGAGGCCAGACATTCCCAATGCACGCTGCACTCGAAACCATCCAGCAAACCCGCACACGCCAGCGCCCAACTGCCGGTGCACACGGCGCCCAGACGACGCGACTGACGTGCCTGGCCCTGTAGCCAGCTGACATGTTCACGCGTGACGGAGCGCTGGATACCGACACCGCCGCAGACGATGACCGTATCCAGCAAAGGAGCCTTGTGCATCGCCGCATCCGGCGTGATCTGCAGACCATCGCTGGCCCAGACCTGGCCGCCGTCGACACTCAGCGTGGTCCAGCGATATAGCTCGCGGCCCGACAACTGATTGGCCATGCGAAGGGGTTCTACCGCCGATGCGAGGGAGATCAGGGTGAAGTTATCCAGTAGCAGAAAGCCGATGGACTGTGGCGCGCGGTTCTGGGGTTGAGTCCCTTGATTGAACGATGTCATCACACTATCTCCTCTCATATGGCAATGGTTGGCCCCAGAACAGGCTCTTCTTGTAGCCCTCGTCGTTGCAGGGCTTAGTGACGACGTCGCAAATCCCATGCCGGAAATTGATCGCTCATTCAAGAACACCTGAAAACGACGTCGCGAAGCGTCTAACCGGCTGCGACCCACGTACCTGTCAGCGACGCCAGGGCCGCCGCATGCGCAGTTCGATGAGCAATTCGGTAGCACTTGGCGGAAACGACCACGGGGTCTTCGCACGCCGAGTGCTACTCAAGGCACATCCCGAGGAAACCCTGCCGAGGACAGGCGTTCGCGCTAAAAAGTGGCGGCCTGCAGGGCGCGTGATCGAAAAGCGCGCAGCGACCAAAAATGCCACCCGACCTGGCGTAACCATTGCCGGATCCGACCCGATAATGAACTTGTCGGCGTTACCCCCCTCCAAAAGACCGCGTTCGCGCAGGCACCGACCTGCCAACCGACCGCTGCCGAACTGCGCAGCAACTGTGTAACGTACTGGCCGTTTTTTCGCAGTTCCGACACTGCAACCGGGCGTGCGTACGATGCAACGAATCTGTAAGCGACCTTGCGCGCACTGGATACGACGCCTCCTGCACTGGATACGACGCCCCCTGTAGGCGTTTGATTTTCCCTGTTACATGATCGGTTCCGACTCGATCGCCCGGCGCAGTGATGGAGCTTCGCGAAAAGCCTCGCCAACCCATAAGCCGCGTCAGCGTTCACCTGCTGATGACCAGAAGAAACTCACAGGAGTCCACCCCATGAAAGGTTCCAAATCGTTGCTGTTGGCCGCTACGCTCTGTATGCCGGTGCTAGCCCAGGCAGCCGAGCCAGAGGCCTGTCATACGGTCAACTTCTCCGATGTCGGCTGGACTGACATTACCGTCACCACTGCGGTAACCAGCGCCGTACTCGAGTCACTGGGTTACAAGACCAAGACCACCATGATTTCCGTACCGGTGACCTACAAGTCGCTGGCCGACGGCAAGAACATGGACGTGTTCCTCGGCAACTGGATGCCGACCATGGAAAACGACATCAAGCCCTATCGCGAAGCCGGGACCGTCGAAACCGTGCGTGCCAATCTGGAGAACGCCAAGTACACCCTCGCGGTGCCGGAAGCGCTCTACGAAAAAGGCCTGCATGACTTCGCCGACATCGCCAAATTCAAGAAGGAACTGGGCGGCAAGATCTACGGCATCGAGCCTGGCAATGACGGCAATCGCCTGATCCAGAGCATGATCGACAAGAACGCCTTCGGCCTGAAAGACGCAGGCTTCAAGGTCGTGGAGTCCAGCGAAGCCGCAATGCTTTCGCAGGTCGACCGCGCCGTGAAACGCGATAAAGATGTGGTGTTCCTCGGTTGGGAACCGCACCCGATGAACACCCGCTTCAAGATGAAATATCTGACTGGCGGCGATGACTTCTTCGGCCCCAACTATGGCCAGGCGACGATCTACACCAACACCCGCAAAGGCTACAGTCAGGAGTGCAGCAACGTAGGTCAGTTGCTCAAGAACCTGTCCTTCACGCTGAACATGGAAAGCGCCCTGATGGGCAATGTGCTGGACGACAAAATGAAGCCCGATGCCGCCGCCAAGGCGTGGATCAAGAAAAACCCTCAAGTACTCGACACCTGGCTCGCAGGCGTGACCACCGTCGATGGCAAGCCAGGCCTGGAGGCCGCCAAAGCCAAGTTGACCCAGTAAGCCGACAGCAGGCGGGGCTGCCCCGCCTGCTGCCCTCTTCACCTTCCGCAAGCGGACACCCGAAATCATGCTGACTGACCATAAAATCCCTCTGGGCGAGTACATCGCCGCATTTGTCGATTGGTTGACGGCCAACGGCGCCGATTACTTCGACGCAATAGCCTCGACACTGGAAATGATGATCCACGGGTTCACTTTCGCGCTGACCTGGTTCAATCCATTCGTACTGATCGGCCTTATCGCCGCCCTCGCGCACTTCATCCAGCGCAAGTGGGGCCTGACGGTTTTCGTCATCCTTTCGTTTCTGCTGATCCTCAACCTGCATTACTGGCAGGAAACCATGGAAACCCTGGCGCAGGTGCTCTTCGCCACGCTGGTCTGTGTCGTCATCGGCGTGCCGCTGGGCATCATCGCCGCGCACAAGCCGCTGTTCTACACCATCATCCGGCCGTTACTCGACCTGATGCAGACCGTGCCCACCTTCGTCTATCTGATTCCGACGCTCACGCTGTTCGGTCTGGGCGTGGTACCCGGCCTGATCTCGACAGTGGTTTTCGCCATTGCCGCGCCGATTCGCCTGACCTACCTGGGTATCCGCGATGTGCCTCAGGAGTTGCTGGACGCCGGCAAGGCCTTCGGTTCGTCACGCCGCCAGTTGCTGACACGCATTGAACTGCCCTACGCGATGCCCAGCATTGCAGCCGGGATTACCCAGTGCATCATGCTGTCGCTGTCGATGGTGGTCATCGCCGCCCTGGTCGGCGCCGACGGCCTGGGCAAACCAGTGGTCAACGCGCTGAACACGGCCGACATCGCGCTCGGTTTCGAAGCCGGTCTGGCAATCGTATTGCTGGCCATCATGCTCGACCGCATCTGCAAACAACCCGAAGCCAAGGTAGGGTCCGACGCATGAGTATCATCAAATTCGACAAGGTAGACGTCATCTTCTCCAAGGACCCGCGTGAAGCCCTCAAACTGCTCGACGAAGGCCTCACGCGTGACCAGATCCTCAAGAAAACCGGACAGATCGTCGGCGTCGAAAACGCCAGTCTGGACATCGAAAAGGGCGAAATCTGCGTGCTGATGGGCCTGTCGGGCTCCGGCAAATCCAGCCTGTTGCGCTGTATCAACGGCCTCAACACCGTCAGCCGTGGCTCACTGTTCGTCGAGCATGAAGGCTCGCAGATCAACATCGCCAACTGCAGCGCAGCCGAACTGAAAATGATGCGCACCAAGCGCATTGCCATGGTCTTCCAGAAATTCGCCCTGATGCCCTGGCTGACCGTGCGCGAGAACATCAGCTTCGGTCTGGAGATGCAGGGCCGCCCCGAAAAGGAACGGCGCAAGCTGGTGGATGAAAAGCTCGAGCTGGTGGGCCTGACCCAGTGGCGCAACAAGAAGCCCGACGAACTGTCTGGCGGCATGCAGCAACGAGTGGGCCTGGCGCGGGCACTGGCGATGGACGCCGACATCCTGCTGATGGACGAACCGTTCTCGGCGCTCGACCCCCTGATCCGCCAAGGTTTGCAGGACGAACTGCTCGCCCTGCAAAGCAAGCTGAGCAAGACCATTGTGTTCGTCAGCCATGATCTGGATGAAGCACTGAAGCTCGGCAGCCGGATCGCCATCATGAAAGACGGCCGCATCGTGCAATACAGCGTGCCGGAGCAGATCGTGCTCAATCCGGCAGATGAATACGTGCGCACCTTCGTTGCACACACCAACCCGCTCAACGTGCTGTGCGGTCGCAGCCTGATGCGCACCGTCGACGAGTGCACCCACGTCAACGGTTCGGTGTGCCTGGACCCGAGCGGCGACTCATGGCTCGATCTGGCCGAAGGCAACGTGATCAAAGGCGCGCGGCAAGGTGCCACGGCCCTTGATCTGCAGAACTGGACCCCCGGCCAGGACGTCGCCACCCTGGATCGACGCCCCACGCTTGTGCATTCCAACATCGGCATGCGCGACGCGCTGCAGATCCGCTACCAGACCGGCAACAAACTGGTCCTGCAGGACGGCAATAAAGTGGTCGGCATTCTGGGTGATACCGAGCTGTATCACGCGTTGCTGGGCAAAAACCACGGCTGACAAGGCCTGCAACCGACAAGCCCGCTCCACCGCGCTGGACTCATCCAGCCGGGAGCGGGCTTTTTTTCGTCCACAGCCTTGTCCCCCGGGTAACTCCCCTGCCGCTATTTCCGCTCCCTCAGCCGCCATGTCGTAAACGCACCTTTGTGTGGCGTCCATAGGCATTTGGCGTCTTCGGTGCGGCCCTACCATCGCTCTCAGAGGGCTCTGTTCCGCCCGAACGACAAGTCAGGCGCCGCGCCGCCGCTGGGAGATCCGCGATGTTCAGCAAGCAAGACCAGATCCAGGGTTATGACGATGCACTGTTGTCGGCGATGAACGCCGAGGAGCAGCGTCAGGAAGACCATATCGAGCTGATCGCCTCGGAGAACTACACCAGCAAACGCGTGATGCAGGCGCAGGGCAGCGGTCTGACCAACAAGTACGCAGAGGGCTATCCCGGCAAGCGTTACTACGGCGGTTGCGAGCACGTCGACAAGGTCGAGCAGCTGGCCATCGACCGCGCCAGACAGCTGTTTGGTGCCGACTACGCCAACGTTCAGCCACACTCCGGCAGTCAGGCCAACGCAGCGGTCTATCTGGCGCTGCTCCAGGCCGGCGATACCGTGCTGGGCATGAGCCTGGCGCACGGCGGCCACCTGACCCACGGTGCCAAGGTCAGCTTCTCGGGCAAGCTCTATAACGCCGTGCAGTACGGCATCGACACCGCGACCGGGCTGATCGATTACGACGAAGTCGAGCGCATTGCCGTCGAATGCCAGCCGAAAATGATCATTGCCGGGTTTTCGGCCTACTCCAAGACCCTGGACTTCCCGCGCTTCCGCGCAATCGCCGACAAGGTAGGTGCCTACCTGTTCGTCGACATGGCGCACGTCGCCGGCCTGGTTGCCGCCGGTCTTTACCCGAATCCGCTGCCCTACGCAGACGTAGTCACCACCACGACCCACAAGACCCTGCGCGGTCCACGCGGCGGCCTGATCCTGGCCAGGGCCAACGAAGAGCTGGAGAAGAAATTCAATTCCGCCGTCTTCCCCGGTGGTCAGGGCGGCCCGCTGATGCACGTCATCGCCGCCAAGGCCGTGTGTTTCAAGGAAGCCATGGAGCCCGCCTTCAAGGTCTATCAACAGCAGGTCATCGACAACGCGCAAGCGATGGCGCAGGTGTTCATCGAGCGGGGCTTCGACGTGGTCTCCGGCGGCACCGACAACCACCTGTTTCTGGTCAGCCTGATCCGTCAGGGCCTGACCGGCAAGGACGCCGACGCAGCGCTCGGGCGTGCGCACATTACCGTCAACAAGAACTCGGTGCCCAACGACCCGCAGTCGCCGTTCGTGACGTCCGGCCTGCGCATCGGCACACCGGCTGTTACCACCCGCGGCTTCAAGGTGACCCAGTGCGTCGAGCTGGCCGGCTGGATCTGCGACATCCTCGACAACCTCGGTGATGCCGATGTCGAGGCCGACGTCGCCAGCCAGGTCGCCGCCCTGTGCGCCGATTTTCCGGTTTATCGCTGAGTCAGGAGTAGCCTCACATGCAGCATTACTCAGGCTTCGGCCTTCTCAAGCATTCCCTCAGCCACCATGAAAACTGGCAGCGCATGTGGCGCACGCCGACCCCGAAAAAGGTCTACGACGTGGTCATCGTCGGCGGCGGCGGTCACGGTCTGGCCACGGCCTATTATCTGGCCAAGGAGCACGGCATCACCAACGTGGCCGTGGTCGAGAAAGGCTGGCTGGGCGGCGGCAACACTGCGCGCAACACCACCATCGTGCGCTCCAACTACCTGTGGGACGAGTCGGCCCACCTCTATGAACACGCGATGAAACTGTGGGAAGGCCTGTCCCAGGACCTTAACTACAACGTTATGTTCTCCCAGCGCGGCGTTTACAACCTGTGCCACACCCTGCAGGACATGCGTGACTCCGAGCGTCGCGTCAGCGCCAACCGGCTTAACGGCGTGGACGGCGAATTGCTCAACGGCCAGCAGGTCGCCGAGGAAATCCCGTACCTGGATTGCTCGAAAAACACCCGTTACCCGATCATCGGCGCAACGGTCCAACGCCGTGGCGGCGTCGCCCGCCACGATGCGGTGGCCTGGGGCTTCGCCCGCGCGGCCGACGCGCTGGGCGTCGACCTGATTCAGCAGACCGAAGTCATCGGCTTTCGCAAGGAAAACGGCGTGTGCATCGGTGTGGAAACCAACAAGGGTTTCATCGGTGCCAAACGTGTCGGTGTGGTCACCGCCGGCAACTCCGGACACATGGCCAAGCTGGCAGGCTTCCGTCTGCCTATCGAATCACACCCGTTGCAGGCACTGGTTTCCGAGCCGATCAAGCCGATTATCGACAGCGTCATCATGTCCAACGCTGTGCACGGTTACATCAGCCAGTCCGACAAGGGCGACCTGGTGATCGGTGCCGGTATCGACAGTTGGGTCGGCTACGGCCAGCGCGGCTCATACCCGGTGATCGAACACACCATCCAGGCCATTGTCGAGATGTTCCCGGTGCTGTCCCGCGTGCGCATGAACCGTCAATGGGGCGGCATCGTCGACACCACGCCGGACGCCTGCCCGATCATTTCCAAGACCCCGGTGCCGAACATGTTCTTCAACTGCGGCTGGGGCACAGGCGGCTTCAAGGCCACGCCTGGCTCGGGCAACGTATTTGCCGCCAGTCTGGCCAAAGGCGAGATGCACCCGCTGGCCAAGCCGTTCTCCATTGACCGTTTCCACAACGGCGCACTCATCGACGAACACGGCGCTGCAGCCGTAGCCCACTAACAGGAGAACCCGACCATGCTGCATATCTTCTGTCCTCACTGTGGCGAACTGCGCTCCGAAGAGGAATTCCACCCGTCCGGTCAGGCGCACATCCCGCGCCCGCTGGACCCCGGTGCCTGCACCGATGAGCAATGGGGCGACTACATGTTCTTTCGCGATAATCCGCGCGGCCTGCATCACGAACTGTGGATACACGCCGCCGGTTGCCGCCAGTATTTCAACATGACGCGCAACACCGTGACCTACGAGATTCTCGAGACCTATCCGATCGGTACCAGGCCGCAGTTCACGGATCAGGGAGACAAGGTATGAGCCAGACCCATCGCCTGCCCAACGGCGGCCGTATCAATCGCAGCAAGGTGCTCAACTTTACCTTCAACGGCCAGACCTACCAAGGCTTTGAAGGTGACTCGCTGGCCTCTGCCCTGCTCGCCAACGGCGTCGATATCATCGGCCGCAGCTTCAAATACTCCCGCCCGCGCGGCATCTTCGCAGCGGGTTCGGAAGAGCCCAATGCCGTGCTGCAGATCGGCGCGACCGAAGCGACGCAGATCCCCAACGTGCGTGCCACGCAACAGGCGCTCTATGCCGGACTGGTGGCGACCAGCACCAATGGCTGGCCGAGCGTGAACACCGATGTCATGGGCATTCTGGGCAAGGTCGGCGGCAAACTGATGCCGCCGGGTTTCTACTACAAAACCTTCATGTATCCGCAATCGTTCTGGATGACTTACGAGAAGTACATCCGCAAGGCTGCAGGCCTCGGTCGCTCGCCGACCGAGAACGACCCGGACAGCTACGACGCGATGAACCAGCACTGCGACGTGTTGATCGTCGGCGCAGGCCCGGCCGGTCTGGCCGCCGCGCTGGCAGCAGGTCGCAGCGGTGCCCGAGTGATCATTGCCGATGAACAGGAAGAGTTCGGCGGCAGCTTGCTCGACAGCCGTGAAAGCCTCGACGGCAAACCCGCCGCCGAATGGGTGTCGACGGTCGTCGCCGAGCTTAAAAGCCTGCGCAACGTCACCCTGCTGCCGCGTGCCACGGTCAATGGTTACCACGATCACAATTTCCTGACCATCCACGAGCGCCTCACCGACCACCTGGGTGATCGCGCGCCGATCGGCATGGTCCGCCAGCGCATGCACCGGGTACGTGCCAAACGTGTGGTGCTGGCCGCGGGTACTCACGAGCGTCCGCTGGTCTATGGCAACAACGATGTGCCCGGCAACATGCTGGCCGGCGCGGTATCGACTTACGTTCGTCGTTATGGTGTGGCGCCGGGCAAGAAACTGGTGCTTTCCACCAACAACGATCACGCCTATCGCGTCGCCCTGGACTGGCTCGACGCCAGCCTGCAGGTGGTCGCGATTGCCGATGCACGGCATAACCCACGCGGCCCTCTGGTTGAAGAAGCGCGGGCCAAAGGCATTCGCATCCTGACCGGCAGCGCGGTCATCGAGGCCCGTGGCAGCAAGCGCGTGACGGCTGCCCGCGTTGCCGCCATCGACGTCAAGACGCACAGCGTGAGCAGCCCCGGTGAATGGCTTGAATGCGACGTGGTTGCCAGCTCCGGCGGTTACAGCCCGATCGTGCATCTGGCCTCGCACCTGGGCGGCAAGCCGGTCTGGCGCGAGGACATCCTCGGCTTCGTACCGGGCGAAGCACCACAGAAACGTATCTGCGTAGGCGGCGTCAACGGCGTTTATAGCCTGGCTGACAGCCTGGCCGATGGCTTCGAAGGCGGCGTACGCGCTGCCAGTGAAGCGGGCTTCAAGGTGGTCGAAGGCGTGATGCCCAAAGCCCTCAGCCGTGCTGAAGAACCGACGCTGGCGTTGTTTCAGGTGCCCCATGAAAAAGGCACCGCTCGGGCACCCAAGCAGTTCGTGGACTTCCAGAACGACGTCACCGCCGCCGCCATCGAACTGGCGACGCGCGAGGGTTTCGAGTCGGTCGAGCACGTCAAGCGCTACACCGCGCTGGGTTTCGGCACCGATCAAGGCAAGCTGGGCAACGTCAACGGCCTGGCCATCGCCGCCCGTTCACTGAACGTGTCGATCCCGGAAATGGGCACCACCATGTTCCGCCCCAACTACACGCCGGTGACCTTCGGCGCGATAGCCGGGCGTCACTGCAAACACATCTTCGAACCCGTGCGGTTCACCGCGCTGCACGCATGGCATGTCAAAAACGGTGCCGAGTTCGAGGACGTCGGCCAGTGGAAACGGCCGTGGTACTTCCCGAAAAATGGCGAAGACCTGCCCGCAGCCGTTGCTCGCGAATGCAAGGCGGTGCGCGACAGCGTTGGCCTGCTGGACGCCTCGACGCTGGGCAAGATCGATATTCAAGGCCCGGATGCACGCGAGTTTCTCAACCGCATCTACACCAATGCCTGGACCAAACTGGACGTCGGCAAGGCGCGCTATGGCCTGATGTGCAAGGAAGACGGCATGGTCTTCGATGACGGGGTAACCGCCTGTCTCGCTGACAACCACTTCCTGATGACCACCACCACGGGCGGCGCGGCGCGTGTTCTGCAATGGCTGGAAATCTATCAACAGACCGAATGGCCGGACCTGAAAGTGTATTTCACCTCAGTGACCGATCACTGGGCGACTCTGACGTTGTCCGGCCCCAACAGCCGCAAGCTGCTCAGCGAAGTCACCGATATCGATCTGGGCCGTGAAGCCTTCCCGTTCATGACCTGGAAGGAAGGTCTGGTCGCCGGTGTGCCGGCCCGGGTATTCCGTATCTCGTTTACCGGCGAGCTGTCCTACGAGGTCAACATTCAGGCCGACTACGCCATGGGCGTTCTGGAAAAGATCGCCGAGGCAGGCAAGCAGTACAACCTGACGCCTTACGGCACCGAGACCATGCACGTGCTGCGCGCAGAGAAGGGTTTCATCATCGTCGGTCAGGACACTGACGGCTCGATGACGCCCGACGACCTGAACATGGGCTGGTGTGTTGGCCGTACCAAACCGTTCTCCTGGATCGGCTGGCGCGGCATGAATCGCGAAGACTGCGTGCGCGAACAGCGCAAGCAACTGGTCGGCCTCAAGCCGGTGGACCCTGCCAAATGGCTGCCGGAAGGTGCGCAACTGGTGTTCGATACCAAACAGACGATTCCGATGAGCATGGTCGGCCACGTGACCTCCAGTTACGCGCACAACTCGCTGGGCTATTCGTTCGCGATGGGCGTGGTCAAAGGCGGCCTGGCGCGTATGGGCGAGCGAGTCTTCGCACCCTTGGCCGATGGCAGCGTGATCGAAGCCGAGATCGTTTCTTCGGTGTTCTTCGATCCGAAGGGCGAGCGGCAGAACATCGAGTAGCACGCGATGAGTCGATCATCCGCAGCACACAGAATTCAAGCAGGTGAATCATGAGCACAGCCAACGTTTACCAGCAGCGCCCGACCACCGACGTCAAAGCCGAGTCGCCGCTGTTCCATGCAAACCTCGACAGCCTGATTGGCAAGGGGCGCGCCAGCCCGGGGGTTTTCCTGCGCGAGAAAAAGCTGCTGGGGCACCTGACGATTCGTGGCAATGCCCACGATCCGGCCTTCGCCGCTGGCGTACACAAGGCGCTGGGCATGGAGCTGCCCGCCGCGCTGATGCTGGTCATCAACGGCGAAAGCTCACTGCAATGGCTTGGCCCGGATGAATGGCTGCTGATCGTGCCGAGCGGCGAAGAGTTCGCGGCAGAACAGAAGCTGCGTGACGAACTGAGCGGGCAGCACATCGCGATCGTCAATGTCAGCGGCGGGCAGTCAATCCTTGAACTGAGCGGGCCGAAGGTACGCCAGGTACTGATGAAGTCCACCAGCTACGACGTGCACCCGGACAACTTCCCGGTGAGCAAGGCAGTCGGCACTGTGTTCGCCAAGTCGCAACTGGTGATCCGCCGGACCGGTGAAGAAACCTGGGAGCTGCTGGTCCGCCGCAGCTTCTCGGATTACTGGTGGCTGTGGCTGCAGGATGCGAGTGCCGAGTACGGGCTGAGTATTCAGGCGTGAAGCGCCGGGGACCTGGGCTGAAACCTCAGCGTCAGTCTTAATGAGGACTCCTGCTGGAGCATTGGCACGATAGCCGACACGGTGATTATCGTCCCCACGCTCCGCGTGGGAATGCAGTTCCGGACGCTCTGCGTCCTGCTTGAGCATGCTGGCTGACACTGTCAGTCAGATTTGCGGATAACGAATACTCTGGAGCATTCATTTAATGAGCCGCGCGCCCGACACATGGATTTTGACCGCCGACTGCCCCAGCATGCTGGGCACGGTAGACGCAGTGACGCGCTTTCTGTTCGAGCAGGGTTGCTACGTCACAGAACACCACTCCTTCGATGACCGCCTCTCGGGACGCTTCTTCATCCGTGTGGAGTTTCGTCAGCCTGAGGCTTTCGACGAACAGGGTTTCAGGGCCGGGCTGAGTGAGCGCGGCGAAACGTTCGGCATGATCTTCGAACTCACGGCGCCCAACTACCGGCCAAAAGTCGTGATCATGGTCTCGAAAGCCGACCACTGCCTGAATGACCTGCTCTATCGCCAGCGTATCAATCAACTGTCCATGGACGTGGTCGCGGTGGTGTCCAATCACCCTGATCTTGAGCCACTGGCTGGCTGGCACGGCATTACGTACTACCATTTCCCACTGGACCCCAACGACAAGCCCGCGCAGGAAGCCAAAGTCTGGCAGGTCATCGAAGAGTCTGGTGCAGAACTGGTGATTCTTGCCCGTTACATGCAGGTCCTGTCTCCGGACCTGTGTCGCAAGCTGGACGGCAAGGCGATCAATATCCACCACTCGTTGCTGCCAGGTTTCAAAGGCGCCAAGCCCTACCATCAGGCTTACAACAAGGGGGTGAAGCTGGTCGGTGCCACGGCGCATTACATCAACAACGATCTGGACGAAGGTCCGATCATTGCCCAGGGCGTGGAAGTGGTCGATCACAGTCACTATCCCGAAGACCTGATCGCCAAGGGTCGAGACATCGAAGGACTGACGCTGGCCCGCGCGGTGGGTTATCACATCGAACGGCGGGTGTTCCTCAACGCCAACAGGACGGTGGTTTTATAGGCGCAAGCTGCAAGCTGCAAGCTGCAAGCGATCCGTATTTCTTGCCGCTTGAAGCTTGCAACTGTTCTTCTCTGCTCTAAATCTGTTTCACCACAATAAAAGCGAGGTGACATGTATGTCTGGTAATCGCGGTGTAGTGTATCTCGGCGCTGGCAAGGTCGAAGTGCAATCAATTCCTTTCCCGAAAATGGAAGATCCACGCGGCAAGCGCATCGAACACGGCGTGATTCTGCGCGTGGTCTCCACCAACATTTGCGGCTCCGACCAGCACATGGTACGCGGCCGCACCACGGCGCAAACCGGGCTGGTGCTCGGTCATGAAATCACCGGCGAGGTGCTGGAAGCCGGTCGTGACGTGGAACATCTGAAAGTCGGTGATCTGGTTTCTGTGCCATTCAACGTAGCGTGCGGCCGCTGCCGCAGCTGCAAGGAACAGAACACCGGCGTCTGCCTGACGGTCAATCCGGCGCGTCCCGGTGGTGCCTATGGTTATGTCGACATGGGTGACTGGGTTGGCGGCCAGGCTGAATACGTGCTGGTGCCTTACGCGGACTTCAACCTGCTCAAACTCCCGGACCGCGACGCGGCGATGGAGAAAATTCGCGACCTGACCTGCCTGTCCGACATCCTGCCCACCGGCTACCACGGCGCAGTGACTGCCGGTGTTGGCCCTGGCAGCACGGTTTATGTTGCAGGCGCCGGCCCGGTCGGCCTGGCTGCGGCGGCGTCAGCACGCTTGCTGGGCGCTGCCGTGGTGATCGTCGGCGACGTGAACCCGACGCGTCTGGTTCATGCCAAGGCCCAGGGCTTCGAAATTGCCGACCTGTCCCAGGACACTCCCTTGCACGAACAGATCGCTGCCTTGCTCGGCGAGCCTGAAGTGGATTGCGCCATCGACGCCGTAGGCTTCGAAGCACGCGGTCACGGCCATGCTGGCGCTCAGGCCGAAGCACCCGCCACCGTTCTCAATTCGTTGATGGGCGTAGTGCGCGTCGCAGGCAAGATCGGCATCCCCGGCCTGTACGTCACCGAAGACCCGGGAGCCGTGGACGCCGCGGCAAAAATGGGCAGCCTGAGCATCCGCTTCGGTCTGGGCTGGGCCAAATCCCACAGTTTCCACACCGGCCAGACCCCGGTCATGAAATACAACCGCCAGCTGATGCAGGCGATCATGTGGGACCGCATCAAGATCGCCGACATAGTGGGTGTCGAGGTGATCAGTCTGGATGATGCCCCGCGGGGTTATGGCGAGTTTGATTCGGGCGTGCCGAAGAAGTTTGTGATTGATCCGCATGGGTTGTTTGGTGCTGCGTAAGCATCAACAGTAAAGTCGGTTTCTTGGCTACTTACCTTGGCAGATTCGAAGCGGGTTGCTTAACCCCTCGAATCTGCTCCATTATCAACCCCAACTTCTTATCAGCACCGATTTCTTGGGCGAGTCCGTAAGAGGGTGGTGTCGACAGATCCTGAATAGGCTTAGTAAGTTTTCGCTGCTCTCTTATGTATTGTTTAAGATGTGTAGACTCATAAACGAGATCATCCTCATCATACAAACTTAATGAAACTTTCGTATCACTTTTCAGCTCTTTAGCCTTCTTGCTATATTCACGATAAAGTTTATCATTGGCCTTAAACTCTTTTGCGGCGTTTTTAGAGCTAAGACCCGCCCTTTCATTTAATCTTGGTGCAGATACAGCCACTGAGTTAACTTGCCGCACATCCGAAGAGCGGTTTAACTGTGGCGCGCTCGCACTTAATCCTGAGTTTATTTCGTCAGAAAGAGGCCGCAGAGAAGTACCAGTAACGTTGCCCGATGATAAACGCCGAGAAGGCTTCATTACTTTCAATGCCCTCAACAGCCCCTTCAATAAAGCGGGTGTACTCCCTGTCCAGTCAACCCAGTTAACCGGATCCCCCCCACAATACCCATACGCATTCACCCCACCCTCACCAAACGGGCTCAGACTGTCCGGGCTGTTAAACCTCATCAACACCGGGTTAAACGCCCGATACCCATTGCCCAGCAAATAGTGCCCCGTCACCGGGTCAACCCGCTGGCCGGTAAAGCCCGGCAGGCTTGCGGAGCCTGAAGGATGACGATGTCCGTAAGGTGTGTAGGCAAATTCCAACCCCTGAGCGGCGGTCACTGACTGCTGTTGATCCGTCGCCAACAACACGCCGTCGCGCTGATTATTTTCTGCACTCAGGCACGCCAGCAAATGCTCATCCGTGCGCATAAGCGTGTGCTGGATCTGCCCCTGAATCTGCGTAGCCAGGTGTGTCTTCTGATAAAAAAGGCGAGTGCTACCCTGCCCCGCAGGCGAACAATCGGCCAGGCGATCCAATGGATCGTAGCGATAGACACAGAGCACGGATTGCCCGGACGAAGCCATGTTGTCACTCCTTTGAAGTCACCCATGGCAGCCAGTCTGGGCTGACTATCTGCTTGCGCCCAGCTAGCAGAACTACTAGGTGCCGGGCCGAAAGGCGCTGGGCACAGCCACGCCGGCGCTCAGACCGAAGCGCCCGCCATCGTGGAGTTTGATGCGGACGTGACGAAGAAATTTGTAATTGATCCGTGTGGGTTGTTGGGTATGACTTGAACACTGCAACCTTATTATCACCCTCATGATTAACTACAACACGCGATACCTGCTTACCCTTGCCAGTAAATTATTCACGTTTCCGGGGTTCATTGTTCCAACTCTCTAGAAACTTTACGAATATCCATTCTTCTACCTTCTATAGACACGAAGATTGCTTGAGGAGGGGATGATGGGGAATTAACGGCATGCCCTTTCTTGGGAGGAAGGGGTGGTGGTGGCATATTCTTGGGAGGAAGGGGTGGTTGGGGTTGGATAACACTCGATCGCGCATTTCTGGGAGGAAGGGGTGGTGGTGGCATGTTCTTGGGAGGACGGGGTGGCGGGACAGCAAGGTGTGGCCCATCAATAACACCAGATGCAGACAAAGGTACGCTAACCGGGTTAGTTGAAGCAGTAGCCTGTATGGACTCGGAACTCCCTTCACGAGCAAGCAACGGGGATAGAGACTCCCGGCTACCACCAAGTAAACGCTTTTTCACACTGCTTGCTCTTTTCAAAATCTTCACTAAAAACATTGGCCAATGCCCGCCCGGATCAGCCCGATTAACCGGATCCCCCTCACAGTACCCATACGCATTCACCCCACCCTCACCAAACGGACTCAGACTGTCCGGGCTATTGAACCTCATCAACACCGGGTTAAACGCCCGATACCCATTGCCCAGCAAATAGTGCCCCGTCACCGGGTCAACCCGCTGGCCAGCGTAGCCAGGCAGGCTCATCGGCCCTGCTGACGGATGACGATGCCCGTAAGGCGTATAAGCAAACGCCGCCCCCTGAGCCACAATCACGGACTGCTGTTGATCCGTCGCCAACAACGTGCCGTCGCGCTGATTATTTTCTGCACTCAGGCACGCCAGCAAATGCTCATCCGTGCGCATAAGCGTGTGCTGGACCTGCCCCTGAATCTGCGCAGCCAAGTGAGTCTTCTGATAAAAAAAGCGAGTGCTGCCCTGCCCCGCAGGCGCGCAATCGGCCAGGCGATCCAACCCGTCGTAGCGATAGACACAGAGCACGGATTGCCCGGACGAAGCCATGGTTTCACTCCTTTGAAGTCACCCATGGCAGCCAGTCTGGGCTGCCCCCCTGACGCCGCCCAGCTAGCAGAACTACTAGGCTGTTGCGCCCTACTCCCGCACAGCCCTCACCCATACCGAGTAATAATGCTCCTGCACGTAGGCGTTGCTGTCAGGTTCCGGCGACCCGCGCATGCTGTCGATTGACGGGAAAAGACCAAGGTTCCAGTTCCGTCTGGCGGGCAATTGCGGCGTGACTCCATTTTGATCAGGCTCACGTGCAGGCTCGGACAAATCCGAGGCCAGCACGCCGGTAATCTGCCCGTTCCGGTCCAGCACTTTCCCGGCCACGAACATGAAATGAAACGGGTAGTCAGAGGACGGGCTGCCCTCCAGCCCCCCTCGCTCGATGAAACCGATACCTTCGCCGATCTCGGGAAATGACTGCTCGCCGACGAAGTAATCAGAGTGGCCGCGTGCGCTTATCCAGTCATCGAGCGCTGTTGTCGTTATATTCAGGCTCACCGGCTGGCCATCCTGCCGGGCGACGACCTCGACATTGGGCACCACGGGCGTCGGATCGCCCAGGCTCTCGCCCTGGTAATCGAACGCGACTTGCCCACCGGCATATTTCGAGACCAGGAATTCGGTGCTGGAGATGCAGCTTTCAGGCACCGCTGCCTTGGCTTCAAGCCTCACATAACCGTCACGATCCGCTGCAATGGAGTGGAACAGGCTCGATGGCACGTTTAGCTTGCCGGGCACCAGCACGTCGTCGTTCATGATGTGCAGGTCTTCATGGTGAACCTGAAGCGTTCCGCTCGCCGTGTCATGAGCGGAATGGGACTCGTGGGTTGCCAAACTACCGGCCGGCCGCCGGGTGCGGATGCTGCAGATCATCTGATCGATGACATTGCCGCCCTTGAGCGCTGGCCGGTTGATCAGCGTGAACTCATGCCCGCCGATGTGACGCACCCAAGGCAGTGCCAGGGTCTCGGCGCGCGACCGGCCTTGCGGCGGCACCAGCAGAAACACCCCGTTGCGCTCATCCCAGTCGGCCCGGTAGATCCTGCCATTATCCAGCTTGATGTAGTCACGCCCTTCAATCGAGTAACTGCCGCGCTTTGGCCCGCTGCTGATCGCCTCGGCACCGGTCAGGTCGACAGCCGCGCTGGCAATCCCCACACCTCGGGTGCGCTCGGGATAAAGGGCGTCGTCGATGTGCAGTTGCAGTTGCGCACCGCTCAGATGTGCATGCTCGACCGGCTGCTCCAGGCTGGTGACCGACTCATAGGTGTAGCCGCGCTGCGAGGAGAGAAAAATACGTCGCGCATCGGTTTCCGGGACATCATCGAGGGACAGCACGGCGATACGTTCAATTCTCGACGGGTCGGTAAAACAGGCTTCGATATGATCGATGATCGACCCCGCATGACTCAGGTAAAACTCGTCGTGCAGATGCCCCGCCAGCATACCGAGATGCCTGGCAGGCGAATGGGCGAACCAGGCTTTCTCGCCTGACTTCAGGCTGACTTCTGCCATCATCAGGTTGTTGCGCGCCAGCTTCTCCTGAAGCTGACTGACGAAGGCGCTCCGCTCGCTGGCGAGCGGCGGAATGTTTTCCTGAGCAGCCAGAAGCGGCTCGTTCAGACGAAGCTGTTTGAGGATATTTTCCCCCAGGCTCAACTCCCGAGATCTCGATGCCGCCCCCCATTCAATGGTATGGCCCAGCAAGGTGTTGGCCAGTGCCGCCTGATTGCGCGCAGCAAAAAGAATGGCCAGTTCCTCGGGGGTATCGAGTACATAAAACGGATTTTCCACCGTGGTAATGGACGAAGGCAGCCGCGACTTGATTTTGGCCACAGCATCGATGTTCCTGGCGACCCACTGAGGGTTGCGCACATAGGCTTCGTTCGCCGCCTTCGCGCCATAGAACAGCTCCAGCGCAAAGTCATCATGGGCGATGCCGTTGCGATAATCCGACTGGTCGTGCCACAGGTGAGGCAACGCTCGTTTGGGATCGGCTTGCGGACTGATTTTCTGCAGGGTCAGGGCCACAGGTGGCTGGTCGTGCAACGTCTCGCCCGGCGCCAGCGCCAGGAAGTTTTCGATGGGTACCGTGCCGCGGTAGTGAACGCCGCGATCCGCTTCGATCACCAGTTCCTGCCCGCTGCCATCACTGAGTGTCGCCAGAACACCCGCCACGGTCTTGCTGCCGACCAGACCTTGCAGCGTGTCGCTTAGCCGGACGGTCACGAACATGCCTTGAGCCGCGACAATCTGTGCCTGAATTTCAGGCTTGTAGGTCGGTATGGCGGGCAACACCCTGGCAACTTCCATGCGGCTGCCGTCAGCGCGAATAAAGGCGGTCGTCTCGACATCGGTGCCCGCATGTTCGAGCACTTCGACATGACCATTACGCTCGGTGACGTATTTGTGCTCGATCACACCAAGCGCCATGGTCTGCTGGCTTACCCTGCTATCTGCGTCGATGACCCGCACGGAGGCTGTTTCAAGCGTCGCCACGCAGTTGTCATACCAGCTGACCGTGTTGGCGGGAGCCAGAAAACGCTCCGGGCGACCGCTGAAGCCAAGCGGAAAATCTTCGGTGTGGGCAAAACGTGAAAGCTGCGGGGCGTCGACCGTTGACTGCGGATGCCTGCGCCATTGCCCGGCTTCCAGGTCCAGCGCATGCAGAGGTCGCAATTCCACCCCCGCCAGTCCATCGACCGTCCGGCAGGCGTGGCCATTGAGCATGTAGATCTTCTCGCTGATGCCACCCAGCAGCACCGCCCGAGCGCCACCTTCGACCATCGCGTTGCCGTTCCAGTCGAGGCGCGTGATCTTCCTACCCGTTGGCCGCTCGGATATCTGCCCATCCTCGGAAACCCGCCAGTGAGAGCTGCTTGTCGACGGCCGACGCCGCGCGAGGTGTTCGCCCTCGGCTTCGCGCTCGATGGCATCGCTGTGCTCAGGGTGTCGAACCGTTTCGGTCAGATCAGACCGGTCAGGCGCGGCGTGCTCGCTGGCGGTCTGTTGATAATGCAGTACCGCGGAGCGCAGCCCTTTCACCGCCGATATGCCGCAGTGCAGCGCCGAACGCAGGCCGACCAGCAGAAGGCTGAAGTTCTTCACTGACTCTCCGTAGTCGTTGGCCTTGATCGACTCGCCGAGGGCCTGGACCTGCTGGCTCATCGTCCAGACATTGGTGCCTTGCAGCATCAGCACACCCGCCACTCTGGGAGGGAGCGTGCGCATTTTGCACAGCACCAGCTCGGCAATGATGTTGAGTGCATCCATCGCGATGCCTTCATCGTTGCCGTCGTAAATATCGAATCCCAGGTTGATGAAGTTGCCCAGCACAGGAATCAGTCCGCCGACCTGATGCACCAGTTGCAGCACATGCTGCGCGCTGGTCGACATGTTCTGAATGTCATCGTCGTTCGCTCGGGCGCTCAACATCTGCCTGAACGCCACAGCACTGGCTTCAAGCCGGACCGTCTCGTCGACGCTCAATAACTCGATGCAATGAACCGGTCTGTCACTGTCCGACAGCGCAGCCCCTTCCAGAGTCTGCAGGCGCTCGGCGGCAGTGTCGGAGACCAGCACGAGCCGTTCGGCCTCCAGTGTCCGGTAGGTTTCGGTCGCCTGAATGGCGTAGTTCTCGGCCTCGAGCTTGAACGCTGCCTGTGGTGCGGTCAGTCGAGCAGGCAGGTGGCCGTTGTTGACGAAGGCAATGTTCGCGTCGAATAAGCCGGTCAGCTTCGCTTGCAGGGCGTCCAGACTTGCCGTGTAACGGGTTTTATCGGCGAGCGCCTGAGCCAGTCGGCCGAGCCGTTCATCACGATTGTCGGCAAGTGCCAGTTCACGGCGCAGGTCTTCGTCATACACCACACTCAGCAGGGTTCGATAACCGACCGACTCTTCGTGCCTGAAAAACGTGCCGGTATTGATCCAGCCCGCCTGATAACTGATATCGAACGAAGACCGTGCGATCACCGGCCAGCAGGCTTCGTTCAGCCCCAGATAACGGCACAGTTCACGCGCCACGAACTCCGGCTGGGTCGGCTGCAGAACGACTTGCAGTCGCTGTTGGTCCTCGAGGTTCTGCGCAATCACTCTGTAATAGGCGTTGACTGCATCATTCAAGCGCCGGGTATAGGCCGCCTGACGCTGCGCGTGCGGCAAAGCCGGCAGGTCCTCCTGGTAATGGGCCAGCAGATAACGGACCGCGCGCTGCAATGTCACCGAGTGGCCGACGTCCCATTGCACCTCGCGCAACTCCTCGGTCAGCTCCACGAACCGCGACCTGATGACGTCATAAGCACCCAGCGCCAGGGGATCCACGTACAGAAACGGAGGCTCTTTGCTGCGGATATCGAAGGCTTCGATGTCGATATCGCTCAGCGGATGGCGACGCTGGACAGGATTGGGCACGATCACTTCCACGATCAGCCGCTCGATATTGATCGCCCCCTCGGCTTCGCCATAGCGAATGGTGTTGATCATGTAAGACGACAGTTCCTGGCGCGCCGCGTCGAAGTATTCGGCAAGGTCCTTCGCGCGCCAGGGATTGACGGTGTGCTGCTCATGGTAGATGTCGTGGTGGCCGTCGCTGTCGTAAACGACCAGTTTCAGGGTGATGCCACCGGCCTGCTGGAGCATTGCCAGCAGCGCGTTTTCATTGTCTTGCAGCGATGCGCCGAAATGTCGGTGGCTGTTCAGCAAAGTGCGGCAGCGGCCAAGATGCCACTGCATCTCCTTCTCCAGCTCGAGGTCGATGACACCGTAGTCGTCAGTGCCATGCGCCTGGACCTTGTGCTGCCGGAAGGTGTAGACCTGCGATGTATCGAGCATGAAACGCTGGTGTTCTGCGAGAGTGAAAGGCAACGCGGCGGCCATCACCGCGGGATGGGCTTCGCGCTCTGCGGGCAACAGCGCAGTGAGCGCCTGCAGCAGGTCGTCTCGGGTTGCAGCCAAGGGGATGTCGACACCGTAGTAATCGAGCAGGCCATGCAGTGAGACGGTTCGATCGTCGCGAATGGCCAGAATGCACCTGGCATCCGCCGACTCCAGATGCGGCGCCAGCGGGGCCAGGCTGTTCGTGAAACGGATGACCCGCAGGTGCACGTCTGACAGCGTGGCGTACACAGGTTGCCGACCTTCGGAAACGCCCTGCAGTCGCAGCGAGTGAACCGGACGCCCTGCATTCATCCTGACACGCAGCACACAGGTGAAGGGCTGGCTGAAGTCCAACCGGGTCGTGTTGACCAGATCAAGAACGTAGCGCAGGTCTTTACGGCGTACCCCGGGCAACAGATCTGCATCGACATCGCCAGCCGGGTCCACGCCGGAGATACCTCGAAGCAACGTCTTGAACTGCTGCAATATCGAACCGCCAAACGCAACGCCGGCAAACAGCGGCGAGTCTTCGGCCACGGCCACGAACACTCTGTCGGTCGCACAGGTGCCGGTCTTCACGTCCCGTATTCGTGCCCGCAGCGTGTTCAGCAATCTGGGGTAATCGCCCAGGCTGCGGTCGACGCGCTCGGTTCCGACGCTCGGCGAATGTGACTCGCGCTGATGACTCTGCGCAATATCGAACGCCGCTTTGGCCAGTTCGTACTCGGGGCCTGCCGCCAGTGTTGGCGAATCAGCGGAACGGGTAACGCGCTCTGCGCTGTCCCTGAGCGCGTTCAGTTCATCGTCGAACAGCACTGATTTCAGGGTATTCAGGAGCTCGATGTCGTCGGCCCATCGCCCGAACGAGCTGGCAGCCCCGAGTAGCTGAATCTCGTCCAGTAGCGTGAAACCTTCAGGCCGGGGCCGTTGCAGAATGGCGGCCAGTTGCTCGCTGCCTTCAGCGGACAGTACGTGCTGAAGCCTTTCCCGGCTGGCAGCTGACAGGGAAGGTAGTGATGAGGTGTCGGTCATTGCTGATGCTCCGTGCATTCCAAATGACCGACACCATGCTGTTTCGCGGAAAAAGCGGGGTAATACATAGATGTTTTATGACGCTGCACGTCAGACACCGAGCAAATACCGGACGTTGCTGTTGTTCGCGGCCCCGCGACGGGAACAAGCTTCTGTTCCTCCAGTCAAACCCTCTGCTTCATCGCCCACTCACGGGCGGTTCGAGTTCGAGTTCGAGAAAGGTGACGCAATGAAAACTGCACGCGCAATGGCTTTGGCAACGTTGATGGCGGTGGCTGCAAGCCCTGCATTTGCCTTCAATCTGAATGACGCCGCGAACGCGGTCTCCAATGCCACCAATGGCAATCAGAAAGCCACGGCGGCACCCGAAGTCGCGGGGCTGCTCAATACCCTCGGTACGCAGCTCAATGTCACTCCGGAACAGGCGGTTGGCGGGACAGGTGCGCTGCTCGGGCTGGCGAAAAACAAACTGACCAGCACCGATTATTCGCAGTTGGCCAAATCGGTCCCGGGCCTGGAGCAAATGTCCGGCACGTCCGCACTGGAAAGCCTTGGCGGCGCCAACGGGCTGGGCAGCCTGCTGGGCGGCAAGTCGGGCAATAACTCGATGCTCAACAGCGCACTGGGCAACGTGCAGAGCATGGGTGATGTGAATAACGCCTTCAAGGCGTTGGGCATGGACAGCACGATGGTCAGCCAGTTTGCCCCGCTGATTCTGCAATACCTGGGGCAGCAAGGTGCCAGTGGTTCGGCGTTGCAGAGTTTGAGTGGGTTATGGGGTACCGGGAGCTGAACCGGACCTTATACGCGTAGCCTTCCTCAATATATCTCCGCTCTTGTACTGCTGTTTTTGCATAGCGCCTGAGATCAACGCACCTGCTGAATTGAAGGCCGCGCCAACCATGGCGGTGCTGCGGCCTTCAGGTAATTGCCGAGCCCATTTGATAGCCGCCGCCCCAAAGGCGGCCGGGTCGCTTTTTTTCCCAGAATACACTTGCGACGCCAGCCCCGCGTAATACTCGGCCTGCTCAAAACTTAACCTTTCGTCTCCGTGACTGGCAAAATTGCGATTCACTTGACGGAGGTTTTTGATGAAGGAAGACTGGCTGTCATTGAATCGTTCAAGCGCATCATCAAGCCATTTTCTGCTGCCTTGCAGAGGCATCGGTGAGCTGACTGCAGGGATCAACCCTTTGCGGGTTGTTTCAATCACGTCGTCGAATTGCTCGCTGATCAGCTTTACAGACTTTATCGTACGCGTACTGAACACTGCCAAAACCACCTGAAAGACTTGCCCCGTCGGATCGACGTTATTGACAGGGTCTCCTCCACAGTAGGCATAACCATTTATCCCGCCCTTGCCAAACGGGCTCAGCGTATCCGGGCTGTTAAAGCGCATCAGCGTCGGGTTGAATGCGCGAAGTCCATTGCCCAGCAAGTAATATCCAGTGACCGGATCAATCGTCTGCCCTGTAAAACCAGGTACGCCCAGTGCGGATGTTTGCGGGGATCGCATGCCATAAGGGCTATAGACAAACGCCTGATTGCGCATGGCATCAAGGCTGTGCAGCACCGAGCTGGCTTGATCTGTCGCAAGCAGATCGAACAGGACACGATCAGGTTCCCCACGGCGCATTGCCAGTAAAAGATCCTCTGTCTGAACGACAGACTGGTGGTAAGTACCCTGTATTGCTGTGCTCAGGCGGTTGTTTCGATAGAAACGCCTGACGACCTCCTGCCCCGCAGGGGCAATGCTTGCCAGTCGGTCCAGTGCGTCGTAACGGTATGAGCCGATCAGCGAAACATCGGGCGATGACATGAGAGCGGATTCCGGCAACATTAAAGGCCAGTCTCATCCGCCAGTTTCGCCTCGTCTAGCTGTCAGAACTGTCAGTGCCCAGGCAACTCCAGCCGCAACGCCGCAATGCGCGCATCCTTTTCGTCCCAGAGCTGATTGACCCAACCCTGCACTTTCTCGCGAAACACAGGGTCGTTTTCGTAATCGCCCTGCCACAGCGCCGGGTCCAGCTCGCGGGTCCGGATGTCGACGATCACGTTGGAAACACGGCCGCAGAGCATATCCCAGAAACCGGGAATGCCTGAATCGGGATACACGACCGTGACGTCCAGGATTGCATCGAGTTGCTCGCCCATTGCCGCCAGCACGAAGGCAACGCCGCCGGCCTTGGGTTTGAGCAGATGGGTATAGGGCGAGCCCTGGGCCGCATGTTTGGCCGCGGTGAAGCGCGTGCCTTCCAGGTAGTTGACGATGGTCACCGGCTGGCGCTTGAACAGCTCACAGGCGGCCTTGGTGATTTCCAGGTCCTTGCCCTTGAGCTGCGGATGCGTCGCCAGGAACGCCTTGCTGTAGCGCTTCATGAACGGGTAGTCCAGCCCCCACCACGCGAGGCCCAACAACGGTACCCAGATCAGTTCTTTTTTCAGGAAGAACTTGAAGAACGGCGTGCGTCGGTTGAGCGCCTGGACCAGCGCGGGGATATCCACCCACGACTGATGATTGCTGATGACCAGGTAGGAGGTGTCACCACGCAGCCCTGCATCGCCACGAATGTCCCACTGCGTCGGTATGCAGGTGGCGAAGATGACCTTGTCGATCTCGGCCCAGGTTTCGGCGATCCACATCACCACAGCCGAACAGCGATCGCGCATCCGGCCTCTGAACAGCAGCTTGAGCAGCGCAAAAATCAATAGCGGACCGATAAGCACCAGCGTATTGATCAGTAACAGCAGGGCAACAAAACAGCCGGTGAACAGACGGCGCATGACGGACTCTTGAAGGTTCAGGGGCGGCAATAATAAAGATCCTCGCGTTTTACGCCAATTACACAGGTGCTTACAAATGTTTCACGTCTCGGCCTTTATGCTGACGGCATATTTATCCTGACGAACCTAGCGCAGGTTCGCTGTCTAAACCCGGGCGCCAATCAGGCGCTGACTATTGCGAGGAACCTCTCACGTGAAACCGATCCTGGCGCTATTGTCTTTGCTGGCCCTGCCGGTCATGGCTGCTGAACCGACGTTGTATGGTCGCTACGAGAACATCAAGGTTGCGGAAATAGGCCAGACCTTCAAGGCCAAGATGGACACCGGCGCACTGACCGCCTCGCTGTCGGCAAAGGACATCGAGTTGTTCAAGCGCGATGGTGATGACTGGGTACGTTTCCGCCTGGCAGCCAAGGGTGCGGACGACAAGGTGTATGAGCACAAGGTCTCGCGGATCAGCAAGATCAAGGGACGCGCCGAAGGTGACGACGATGACGACGAAGGCATCAACCCTGCCAAGCGCCCTGTCGTTGACCTGGAACTGTGTCTGGGCGACAAGAAGCGTACGGTCGAGGTCAACCTGGTGGACCGCAGCCACTTCAACTTCCCGCTGCTGATCGGTGCCAAGGCACTGCGTGAGTTCGACGCCGCAGTCAATCCGGCCCGTCGCTACACCGCTGACGAGCCTGATTGCTGAGATTGTTCATAGTCCCCAGTATCGTGTGACGCTCCAAGCCCGATCCGGGATGTGCGGCGCAGCGTAGATCTGTGACGCAGAGCGTCACCCACGGCATTCCCACGCTGGAGCGTGAGGAACGATAGCCACCCGCAAGAACACCATCGTGCCCATGCTCCGCGTGGGTATGCCGTTCTGGACGCTCTGCGTCCTATCCGGGATGTGCGGCGCGGCGCAGATCTGTGACGCAGAGCGTCACCCACTGCATTCCCACGCTGGAGCGTGAGGAACGATCACCTTGTAACTATCGTGCCCATGCTCCGCGTGGGCATGCCGTTCAGGATGCTCCGCGTCCTATCCGGAATGTGCGGCGCGGCGCAAATTGACTCAGACCGGCGGCTGGGTCGCGATCATCGACGGGCGTTGACTGACGTCCAGGTACCAGGCGGCCAGTCGCGGATAAGTGCTGCGCCAGTTGAGATCCGGCTGGCGGAAATCCAGATATCCAAGTGCAACGGCAACGCTGATCGATGCGACATCGAAGGACGTGCTGAGCTCGGTGACCGCATCGCTTTCGAAGTAATGCAGCGAGCGTTCAATCTTCTGCTGCTGGTTGTCCAGCCACTGGTCCCAGTGTTTTTCCTGCGGACGCAAGGCGGTTTCGTATCGGATCAGCACCGCCGCATCCAGCAACGCATCGGCCAGCGAAGCCAGGGTCAGGCGCCTCCAGCGGGCCGAGCCTTCCCGGGGGATCAGTGGCAGGCCCACGTGCTGATGGTCGAGATAATCAAGAATCACCCGGCTGTCATGAATGACATTACCGTCGGCCAGCCTTAACGCGGGAAGTTTGCCGGCCGGGTTGTCTTCGTTGAGCTCGGCAGACGGGCTGACCGGTGTCAGTACTGTGGTCTGCAACTCGACGCGATCGAGCTGAGCCGTTTCATGCAGCATCACCATCACCTTGCGGGCGAAGGGTGAAGCCGCGTTGAAGTACAACGTCATCGTGGGCGCTGACATGGGTATTCCTCGAATGAGACAGGATCCTAGACTAGTCAGCCTGTGACGCGTCTGCAATCAGCGTTTCAATCAGCCCCGCCGCACCAGCAAGCCCTTGATACTCAACAGGGCTGCCGTCCCCATGCCCAGCCACGCCAGCGTATCCCACCAGCCGTCACCCAGCAGCGCGGCGAACAAACCGACGCCGATAACCAGCGCTATCACGGCAGGTATCGCAAAAGTCTTCCAGAATCGCGATGGCCTGGAACTCATTGCGCCACCTGAGTCTGAACAACGCTCACCGAGCGCGCGGCACGACGCCTTACCCACCACAGATAAACGCCGCTGCCGAGCACGATGATGGTCAGCACGTCCAGCACTGCCCAGAGAATCTTCATCGGCATGCCACCGTAATCACCGAAATGCAGAGGTTGCGACATGCCCAGTGCGTCCATGTACCAGGGACGTTCGACCACGGCGGTGACGTGCAGGGTCCGGGCGTCGATCAGCACCGGTGTGGAGAGGTGCGCAGTCAGGTGTGTATTGCCTTTGAGGAACACCGCGTAATGGTGCTCGCTAGAGAAGCGCGTGCCGGGGAAGGCGATGAAATCGGCCTGCATGCCGGGCGCAGCGGATTCGGCAATTTCCAGCAATCGAGTCGCCGGGGCGCGCCGGGTCAATGGCGGCGCGTCCTTGTAGGGGGCGATCATGGTGGCCAGCGCATCATTGCGCCAGGAGGCAATCAGCAGATCGGCGCAGGCGCTGATTACACCGGTCACGCCGACCACCAGCGCCCAGGTCAATGTCACTACGCCGATCAGGTTGTGCAGGTCCAGCCAACGCGTACGCGTGGATTTATTGACCCGTACCTGGCCGAACTCCAGCTTGCGCATGAACGGCGCATACAACACGGTCCCGGAAACGATCGCCACCACAAACAGCAAGCCCATGAACGCCAGCAATAATTTGCCGGGCAGGTTGGCGTACAGGTCTACGTGCAGGCGCAGCATGACCATCATGAAGCCGCCGTTGGCAGAAGGCATCTCCAGTGCCTCACCGGTACGCGCATCGAGGGCGAAGGTGTGCGACGAGTTGGGCTCGGTACCGGCGGTTGCAGCGGTGATTGCCATTACGCCATTGGGGTCTTCGTCGTCCCAGCCAAAATACTGCATCACCTCACCGGGGCGATGCGCTTCGGCAGCCCTGGCCAGTTGCTCCAGGTCCAGGCGTGGGGTGTCGGCAGGCATCTCTTTGTAATGCGGAGCGTCGCCGAGCAGATGATCGATTTCATGATGAAAGATCAGCGGCAGGCCGGTGACAGCCAGCATCAACAGGAACAGGGTGCAAATCAGACTGCTCCAGGTATGCACGATGGACCAGCGGCGCACGGTTTGGCTTTTCATGGTTTATCCACAGACGAAGAGACGCAGCGCTGGGCGCGCCCCCGAAATGACTTGTAAGACTAAGCCGCTCGAAACCGAAAAAGTGTCAGAGCGATCCGCTGTCTGCATGAACGGGTATGTTTCAGAGTTTTGCCGGAGGATTACCGGGCTGTTGATCCCTGGGCAGCACGGACACCCACCACGCCGTGTGTTGTTCTATCTGCACAGGCAAGGTCGGCAGCAGCGCCTTGAGCGCCAGGTCAGTGTCTTTCAACGGGAAGGTGCCGGTCACCCGCAGATCAGCCACCTTCGGGTCGACGCCCAGATGTCCTGCCCGGTAACGCCCCAGTTCAGCGAGCATGTCCGCCAGCCGCGCGTTGTCCACCACCAGCATGCCGCGCGTCCAGGCGTCGACGCCGGAAGGCATGCCAAGCAACGGGCCAAGGCCGTTGCGGGTCAGCAGCACCTGTTGGCCCTCGCGCAGAACCTGTTCACCGGAAGCATTACGCGGGTGGGCGACAACCGCCGATTGCAACACGCTGAGCAGGGTTCCATCGGACTCGCGCCGGACCAGAAAACGCGTTCCCAGAGCGCGCATCTTTCCATCCGCCGTCTCGACGATGAAGGGCCGCGGGTCGTCATGATCGCCGGTCTGCACCAGTATTTCACCGTCCTGCAGAATGACCCGACGTTGCTGCGCATCGAAGCGCACATCGATTGCGCTGTGGGTGTTCATACGAATCAGGGTGTTGTCCGCCAGACGCACGTCGCGCTGTTCACCGGTGGCCGTGCGCTGGTCGGCAAGCCAGTAATCCATCGGTAGATAGCGGTCGCCGACGAACAACGCCAGGCCCAAGGCCATGAACACTCCGGCCAGACCGCCACCCAGCTTGCGCAAACTGTGTCGCAGGGCACCCGGTGACTGTTGCAACGCCTTACGTGCCGGACCTGCGGGCAAAGCAAAGCGCTGATTGACCATGCCCAACTGACTCCAGGCCCGGGCATGCTCTTCGTCGGCGGCCAGCCAGCGCGCCAGTTCGGCGTCATTGCCGCCGTTGCTGTCCATGTTCAGTTGCCACTGGATGGCCGCATCGAGCACACGGGCAGAGACCGGTCTGGTGTTCACGTCGGCTCACCGTAAAGTGCCACGTAGCACTGACGCATGGCCTGAGCCAGGTATTGCCTGACGCGCGAGACCGAAACGCCCAGCTTCTCGGCAATCTCGGAGTGACTCATGCCGTCGAGGCGACTGTACAGAAAGGCCGCCCGCGCCTTGCTGGACAGCGTGCCTAGCATGCGGTCGATGGCCTTGAGGTCTTCCACAATCAGCATCTGCTCTTCCGGAGAGGGCTGCTCGGCCTCAGGCACCAGCATCAACTCCCCGAGGTAAGCCTGCTCCAGCGCAGCGCGTCGGAAGTGATCGAACATCAACCCTTTGGCGACGGTTGCCAGGAAAGCACGCGGTTCTCTGGGCGCAAGCAATTCATGGCGCCCCAGCAAACGCACGAAGGTGTCCTGACTCAAATCCTGAGCACGTTGCGGGCAGGCGACATTACGTCTGAGCCAGGCCAGCAGCCAGCCGCGATGATCGCGATACAGCGCACCAACGATCTCGCTATGAGTGCTTGGGACTGACGACACGAATGGCCTCGATGAGAAAGTTCTAACTAAAGAGAATCATTCGCGATTGTGGCAGAGCGGAGGGGGAGTGGCAATTCGCGTCTGTCGGGAGGGGATATGTATCGTGTCGACTCTCGTGCCAAGGCTCCGCATCCATCGCGACGCAGAGCGTCGGGAAATGCATTCCCGAATCGTGGGAGTGAGCTTGCTCACGAAGAGGCCGGTGCAGCCGCTGAAAATCTGTTGATCCGTTAATACGCCTTCGCGAGCAAGCGAAGCGTCTCCCAGCTCGCTCCCACAAAGCCCCGGATCGTCCTGAAAGCCCCCGAATCTGGAGCGTGAGGAACGAGAATCTCGTAACGATCGTGTCAATGCTCCAGTGTGGAAATGCATTCCACGCTGGAGCATGCACAACCAAAGGCGTCCCGGGAGGACGCCTGGTCGTCGGATCAACCCTGGTGGCTGATCTCGCGCAGCGGCTTGCCGCGTGCCGGCTTGTCGCCTGCGACGAAGTAGTCGGCCGTGCTGCGTGGCAGCGGCTGGCGACCACGGATCTTGTCGGCGATTTTCTCGGCGATCATGATCGTCGGTGCATTCAGGTTACCGGTGGTGATGATCGGCATGATCGAGGCATCGACCACGCGCAGGCTTTGCAGGCCATGCACGCGACCCTGTCCATCGACAACCGACATCTCGTCGGTGCCCATCTTGCACGAGCAGGACGGGTGATAAGCCGTCTCGGCATGCTCACGCACGAACTGATCCAGCGCCTCGTCGGACTGCACGTCGATGCCGGGGCTGATTTCGCGGCCACGGTATGGGTCCAGTGCCGGTTGCTGCATGATCTCGCGAGTCAGGCGGATGCCGTCGCGGAACTCCTGCCAGTCCTGCTCGCTGGCCATGTAGTTGAACAGGATGCTCGGGTACTCGCGCGGGTCTTTGGATTTGACCTGCACACGACCACGGCTCGGCGAGCGCATGGAGCCGACGTGAGCCTGGAAACCGTGCTCCTGAACGCCCTTGGTGCCGTTGTAGTTAATCGCGACCGGCAGGAAGTGGTACTGAATGTTGGGCCATTCGAACGCTTCGCTGGAGCGGATGAAACCACCGGCTTCAAACTGGTTGCTGGCGCCGATACCTGTACCGAGGAACATCCACTCGGCACCGATGGCAGGCTGGTTCCACCACTTCAGCGAAGGGTACAGCGACACTGGCTGGGTGCAGGCGTACTGCAGGTACATCTCCAGGTGATCCTGAAGGTTCTGGCCAACGCCAGGCAGGTCATGAACCACCGGAATATCCAGCTTGTTCAGCACTTCGGCCGGGCCGACGCCGGACCGCTGGAGAATCTGTGGCGAAGCGATTGCGCCGCCACACAGCAGCACTTCCTTGCGGGCACGGGCCTGGATGCGGGTGTCGCTGTCACCTACCAGGTACGCCACGCCGACGGCACGCTTGCCTTCGAACAGAATGCGATCGGTCAGCGCGTGAGTGACGATGGTCAGGGTCGAGCGCTTCTTGGCCTCGTCCAGATAACCACGGGCGGTACTGGCGCGACGACCGTTAGGCGTCACTGTGCGGTCCATCGGACCGAAACCTTCCTGCTGATAACCATTGAGGTCGTCAGTGCGCGGGAAACCGGCTTGCACGCCCGCCTCGACCATCGCGTGGAACAGCGGATTGTTGCCCGCCTTGGGCGTGGTCACGCTGACCGGACCTTCACCACCGTGGTAGTCATTCGGGCCGATGTCGCGGGTTTCCGCCTTGCGGAAGTACGGCAGGCAATCGAGGTAGCTCCAGTCTTCGAGACCCGGCTCCTTGGCCCAGCCGTCGTAGTCCATCGCGTTGCCGCGGATATAGCACATGCCGTTGATCAGCGACGAGCCGCCCAGGCCTTTACCGCGACCGCATTCCATCCGGCGGTTGTTCATGTGCGGCTCCGGCTCGGTCTCGTAGGCCCAGTTGTAGCGACGGCCCTGCAGCGGGAATGCCAGAGCGGCAGGCATCTGGGTACGGAAATCCAGACGGTAGTCCGGGCCACCGGCTTCGAGCAGCAGAACAGTGACGCCTGCGTCTTCGGTGAGACGGGCTGCCAGGGTGTTACCGGCCGAGCCGGCACCAATGATGATGTAGTCGTATTCGGATTGAGTTGTCATAGAGGCTCCCTCATAGAGCTGCGAGTTTCAAGCCTGGGCCGCAAGCAGAAGCAGCCAGGCGATACTCGTGAAAATGGGGTGCGGCAGGCAGCTTTTGAGTGCGTCTGCTTGAGGCCTGCCGCGTGCCACTGAAACCGTGTTTAGAAAACCGAGGCGTAATCGCCCAGCTCGATCTGTACCGACTTGATGCGCGTGTACTGGGCCAGCGAGCTGATGCCGTTCTCACGACCGACGCCCGACTGCTTGTAACCGCCGACCGGCATTTGTGCCGCCGACTCGCCCCAGGCATTGATCCAGCAGATACCGGCTTCCAGCAGATGAATCACGCGGTGGGCGCGGTTCAGGTCGCGGGTCACGATGCCTGCAGCCAGACCGAAGTCAGTGTCGTTGGCGCGGCGCACCACTTCATCTTCGGTGTCGTAACCGAGGATGCTCATCACCGGGCCGAAGATTTCTTCACGCACGATGGTCATCTCGTCGGTGCAGTCGGTGAACACGGTCGGCGCAACGAACGCGCCTTTGTCGAACACACCGCCAGTCAGGCGATCGCCGCCGCACAACAGACGTGCGCCCTGCTCTTTGCCCTTGGCGATATAGCCCAGCACGCTTTCCATGTGCTCGAAGCTGACCAGCGGGCCGAAATTGATGTTTTCGTCTTCCGGGTTACCGGCGCGGATGCGCTTCACACGCTCGAGGATCTTCGCTTCGAACTCGGCCTTCAGGGCGTTCGGCACGAACACGCGGGTGCCGTTGGTGCAGACCTGGCCGGAACTGTAGAAGTTGGCCATCATCGCGATGTCAGCGGCGCGGTCCAGATCGGCGTCGTCAAACACGATCAGCGGTGACTTGCCGCCCAGCTCCATGGTCACTTCCTTGAGCGACGAGCTCGAGGCGCTGGCCATGACTTTCTTGCCGGTGTCGGTGCCGCCGGTGAAGGAGACTTTCTCGATGCGCGGGTGCTCGGTGATCCAGGTGCCGACTTCACGGCCGCTGCCGGTCAGCACGTTGAATACGCCGTTCGGTACGCCCGCTTCGGTGTAGATTTCTGCCAGCTTCAGGGTGGTCAGCGAAGTGACTTCACTCGGCTTGAAGATCATCGCATTGCCCGCCGCCAGTGCCGGGGCGGATTTCCACAGTGCGATCTGGATCGGGTAGTTCCAGGCGCCGATACCGGCTACCACACCCAGCGGCTCGCGACGGGTGTACACGAAGGAAGAATCGCGCAACGGGATCTGCTCGCCTTCGATGGCGGGCACCAGACCTGCGTAGTATTCCAGCACGTCGGCGCCTGTCACGATATCCACGTAGCGGGTTTCGGAGATGGCCTTGCCGGTGTCCAGCGTTTCCAGAGCAGCCAGTTCATCGTTGCGCTCACGCAGGATGTCGACGGCACGGCGCAGGATGCGCGAACGCTCGACCGCCGTCATGGCGGCCCAGATTTTCTGACCCTTTTCGGCCGCGACGACGGCGCGCTCGACATCGTCCTTGCCGGCGCGCTGGATCTGCGCCAGGACTTCGCCGTTCGCCGGGTTGATGGCGTCGAAGGTTTCAGGGTTGCTGGCATCGACATAACCGCCATCGATGTAAAGTTTCTGCAGTTCAAAACGGGCCATAAAGTCCTCGCAAATTCAGTGGGGGGCGATGACTGTTTTCAGTGTGCCGGGTTGGTTCGGCAACAGGCTTCTACAGTCGTTCGGTGAGGAGCTTCGAAAGCTTCAGCTCGCCGATTTCGCCAATTGAAAGTCCATGTACTCGTAAGCGATCCGTTGCGCTTGCTCGGTGTCGAATGCATCGCCTGACAGCGCGCCTCTCAGCCACAACCCGTCTATCAGGGCTGCCAGCCCGCGGGCGGCGCTGCGTGCCTGTTCCAGTGGCAAGGTGCGGCGGAACTGACAGCACAGGTTCGAATACAAACGGTGGTCGTTGATACGCTGCAATCGGTGCAGCGAAGGGTGATGCATGCTGGTCGCCCAGAAGGCCAACCAGGTTTTCATGGCCGGGCCGCTGACCTGACTGGCGTCGAAGTTGCCTTCGATGATCACTTGCAGGTGAGCCCTGGGGCTGTCTTCGGTCAGCGCCTGACGGCGTTCGCGGACGTTCTGGATCAAGGCGTTCATCAGATGCCGCATCGTGGCGGCGATCAGGCCGTTCTTGTCCTGAAAATAGTGACTGATGATGCCGTTGGATACGCCAGCCAGTCGCGCAATCAGCGCAATGCTGGCATCGCCCATACCGACCTGATCGACCGCAGTCAGCGTGGCCTGGATCAGCTGTTGGCGGCGGATGGGTTGCATTCCGACCTTGGGCATTGGCGCGATTCTCCCGGGTGTCTGCAGTGATCGTTGTAACGAAAAGACGAGACCAGTCTAAAGATTTTTTATTGAACGATCAATCAATAAAAAATCGGAAGCGCGTTTTCACTGCCTGTCGGGCAGTCTGAATCCGTCCAGCCATCACTTTGCGCAAAGGCACAGATCTGTGATGCGGAGCGTCACGCAAGGCATTCCCACTGGAGAATGAGGAACAATGACCTCAACTATCGTGCGACGC